>CAXNDA010000140.1:0-5039 GCA_964200875.1 Chloroflexota bacterium
CGCCATCGCACGCCTCCTCGTCTTGCCGGTTGCCCGTTGAAGCAGCATCGGCTGGTATCATGAACCATATGCACAACATCGCAGGCGGACACCGATGGCCCTAACGCTTGAGTTAAGCGCCGCAGTCGGCCCTGAGGTAACCCCCGGCAACACGCTCTTGGCTGTTGTGCCCGGCACCCTTGGCGACCAACTGGGGTTGCGGGCCGGTGACCGGATTCTGGCCATGAACGGCCACCCACTCAGGGACATTATCGACTATAGGTTCCATGCCGCCACCGAACATCTCTCCCTGGATGTCGAGACAAATGGCCAAGTTCGCAGACTATGGGTAGAGAAGCATCCAGACAAGACCCTTGGCGTGGAGTTTGCTGGGGCCTTGTTCGATGACATCATCCGCTGCAACAACCAATGCTACTTTTGCTTCGTGGGCGGCAACAACAAGGGCATGCGGCGCAGCCTTTTCATCAAAGACGACGACTTTCGTCTGAGCTTCCTGTTCGGCAACTTCGCCACCCTCACCAATCTCTCGGACCAGGACTGGGATCGGATCCGGGAGCAGCGGCTCAGCCCGCTCCATGTCTCGGTGCACGCTACCGAGACCACGCTACGAAGGCGGCTGCTGGCCAACGCCACAGCCCCGAACATCCTGGAGCAGATCGACCGCCTTATTGACATGCGGATCAGCATGCACTGCCAGCTCGTGATCTGCCCCGGCCTGAACGATGGCGAACATCTCGACAAGTCGATTGAGGACCTGGCGGCGCGGGCGCCCTGGGTCGAGACGATCGCCGTGGTGCCGGTGGGGCTAACCGATGCAAACCAGGTGCGGGGCGCCCACAAGCTGAAGGTTGCCGAAGGCCTGGGCCACCAGATCTGCACGCCTGCGTACGCCAAGGCGATGCTGCGGCAGGTGGAGCCTTACCGGCGAGCGTTTAAGAAGCAGTACGGCGTGCCCATCGTGTTCCCTTCCGACGAGTACTACCTCATCGCCGGGGAGGCGCCGCCCTCGGTGCAAGCGTACGATGGCTATCCGCAGTACGAAAACGGCGTCGGGATGGTGCGCTCGCAACTGGAGGACTGGCGGCGGCTGCGCAAGCGGCTTGCTGCCCCAGGGAACCGGCTGCAACCGATCGCACGACATCTGACGTTGGTATCCGGTACCCTCGCATCCCCGGTACTGGAGCCGATCTTTGCGGAGGCGGCGAGACTCACCGGCGCCCAGTTCGACTATGTGCCGGCGATGAATCGCACCTTCGGTGAAAGCGTGAACTGCTCCGGCCTGCTGGGTGGCCGGGACATTCTCGCCGCACTCGAAGGACATCACGTTGGTGACATCGTCGTGTTGCCCCGCTACAGCCTAGAGCAAGACGCCGGCCTCTTCATCGACGACTTCACCATCGGCGAGATGGAGTCGGCGCTACAGCGCCCAGTTCGCTACGCCGACAGCGTGACCGATCTCTTCGAGCCGGCCGCCGGCTGAGGTTGCGCGCGTGGCTCAGGAACTCGTCCCCGTGACGCTGGGATTGGCGCGCTGTCTAGCCGATAGTGGCGATTGGGCAGGCGCAGAGCGCGCGCTGGCTGATGCCCTCGCGGCCGGCGCTGCGACGAGCCACCCCTACCAGGTGTTGGCAACGTTCGCCGGGTTCGAGGCGGCGCGTGGCCGGGGGTTTCGGGCGTACCGCCTAGCGGGCGCGGCCGCTCAGCAGCGTGAACTGCAGCCAGACACCGACCTTGCCTTGCAGCAGTGGCTGTCGAACCGGCTGCTGCAGGCCGGCCAGCACATGTCCGACGACTCGTCGAGCACCGAATGGCTCTGGGGCAACCGGCTCAGCTTTGCCGCGGCGCTAACCTACGCCGTGAACGGTGTGGCGCAGAACCTCCCCACGACCAATGTGACAGAGTGACCAAATTGCAAGGTAAGTGTCGTACGCTGGTAGGAGTTCCATACGTTCGGAGGTGTCTATGTGCGGCGTCATAGGGTATGTGGGCCCCAGGCCTGCCGCCCCGATCTTGCTCGACGGTCTTTCCCGCCTGGAGTATCGCGGGTATGACAGCGCCGGCATCGCCGTGGTCACCTCCGACCACGCGGCCGTCAGCATTCATAAGAAGGCCGGTAAGCTCAGCAGCCTAATCGAGTACCTGGGTGGCGGTATGCCCGAGGGGAACCTGGGCATTGGCCATACCCGCTGGGCCACCCATGGGAAGCCCAGCGAAGAGAATGCCCACCCACACACCGACTGCACCGGCCGCATCATCGTCATTCACAATGGCATCATTGAGAATTATGTCGAGTTCAAGCAGCGCCTCATCGCACGGGGGCATTGCTTCACTTCTGAGACCGACACCGAGACGCTGGCGCATCTGATTGAGGACGAGATGGCCCGCGGCGCAACGTTTCCGGAAGCGTTCCAGACCGTGGTTGCCCAAGTGGTGGGCGGCAGCGCCGTCATCGCAACCTGCCTGGACGCCCCCGGGCTACTGCTGGCGGCGCGCTTGGGAAACGCCGGCGGCATTGTCATAGGCTATGGCGACGAGGAGATGTACCTCGCGAGCGACTTGTCGGCGCTGATACCGTACACCCGGCAGGCCGCGTACCTGGGCAACCGGGAGATGGCGGCCCTGCGAGCGAGCGGGGTCGTGTTCTCCGACTTAGGGGGTACGCCGCTGACCAAAGCGCCGCAGACCATCACCATGGACGCGGTAAGCATTGGGAAGCAGGGCTATAAGCACTTCATGCTCAAAGAGATCATGGAGCAGCCCCGCGCCATCACTGAAGCGTTGGTGGGCAGGGTCAGCCTCTCTCCCGCCGACGTCACCTTGGAGGAGATCACGCTCGACAACGAGGTGATCCGTGGGTTACGCCGGGTGGTGTTGCTGGGCATGGGCACCAGCTATCACGCGGCGATGCTGGGCCGTCTTTATTTCGAGCAGCTTGCCGGCATTCCCGCCGACACCGACAACGCCTCGGAGTTCCGCTACCGCAACCCACTGCTTACCGCCGATACGCTGGTCGTCTCCATCACCCAATCCGGCGAGACCGTCGACACGCTTGCAGCGATGGAGCGGGTGCAGGCCATGGGAATTCCGCAGATCGTCATAACCAACACCCCCGGCAGTCAGGCCACCCGCGTCGCCGACAACTCGGTGTTCATGCGGGCAGACATCGAGGTGGGTGTCGCCAGCACCAAGTGCTACACCAACGCGGTCACCTGCCTGTTCATGCTGGCGATTCACCTTGGCAAGATCCGGGGCACGCTGGGCCCGGCAGATATCGAGAGCTTGGCGAACGCTCTCGCGCGCCTGCCTTCGGCCGTGGGAGCAGCGCTGGAGCAAGGCGAGGCTTGCGAGAGCTTGGCCCACAAGTACTACCATGCCGAGCATTTTCTGTTTCTAGGGCGCGGGCCCGGGTACCCCACCGCCATGGAGGGCGCCCTCAAGCTCAAAGAGATTAGCTACATCCACGCCGAGGGCTATCCGGCCGGGGAGATGAAGCACGGCCCCATCTCGCTGATCGATGACGCCATGCCTGTGGTAGTGATTGCGCCGCAAGACGGCGTGTACGAGAAGATGCTCAGCAATGTGTCCGAGGTCAAGGCGCGGGACGGTGAAGTCATTGCGCTCATCTCGGAGGGCGACACCTATCTTGAAGGGGTGGCCGACCATGTTCTCCGGCTGCCCACCACCCATCCGCTGCTCACCCCAGTGGTGTCGGTGATCCCCCTGCAATTGCTGGCCTACCACATTGCCGTGCGGCTTGGGTGCGACGTAGACCAACCACGCAACCTGGCGAAGTCGGTGACGGTGGAGTAGCATTCGGCGGGAGGCTCGGCGTGATGCACGCCCCGGGGTAGCCTCATCAGGAGACCGCCATGATCAAGGTCCTCGCCCCTGCCCAACGCCACCCCAACAATCGGCCCCTCGACGCCTTCCACCGCTACTGGGCGCTCAGCCACGGGCCGTTGTTCTCGAACACCAGTGCCCTGCGCCGGTACGTGCAGCACCTGACCCTGCCCGAGGCCTACGGCGGCGTACCCAGCCCCACCTTCGACGGTGCATCGCTGTTTTGGTACGACGACCTCGAGGCTCTGCGCTCACCCAGCGATCGCCCCGATGCGATCGCCCTCCGGCAGGCAGTACGCGCCGACGATCAGCAACTCTTCGACCGCGAACCCGGGTGGCCCCTGCACCAGAAGCGTGCCTCGATCACAGCTACCGAGCACGTCGTGATCGACGGCGCCACCACCCCAGTTATGGTGAAAGCCCTGTTCATTGCCGCACGACACCCCGGCCTGACCCAACCGGAGTTCTTTGACCATTGGCAGCACCAGCACGCCACCCTCGCCGCCGGCGTACCCGGTCTGCGCCGCTACGTGCAGAACCATGCCATACCCGAAGCCAATCTGGTGCGCCCCATGACCCATGACGGTTGGGCGGAGATGTGGTTCGATGACCTCCCGGCGCTCCAACAAGCGATGGCAGCACCAGAGTGGCGCGCCGTGCGCGAGGACGGCGCAACGCTGTTCGCCCAACCCATGGGCGTGGTAGTCGCGCTGGAGCGCATTCAGAAGTGGGAGGGCCACAACGGCCAGGACTTCAACGAAGTGAGCGACTGGAGCACCGTAGAAATCCGGCAACGGCTCATGGCAGAAGGCTATACTGCACTCGCCAGCACCTCGGGCGCCGCCCGCCAACTGCAAGACGCGGCACAGGCTAACGCCATCGCCGTGTGGACCGACGAGCACTTAGTCACGATCGACGCCTCGCGCATCGACGCCCGGCCGAACCGCTAGCCAGCGCGGCGGCCGTTCGCCGGCGCTCCACCGCAGGCCCCGGTTCAAGGCCTCCGGCCACCGACGTGCCGACAGGGTGTCCGTCAGAGTTTTGCGGCTGTCAGGCAGCTACAGGGACCGTTCGTGGTGAGCTCGTCGAAGCCTGTCCTGAGCAGCGTCGAAGGGGGCCATCAGTGAGGTGGTTCTACGAGCTCACCACGAACGGAATCAGTGGAGCGACGACACCCCGCAAAACTTTGCCGCTCACCC
>CAXNDA010000141.1:0-5022 GCA_964200875.1 Chloroflexota bacterium
CTTACGCTGTGGGGCCATTGCCCGCTTCTCGCCGATCATGGAGGCGGTGGTGGACCACGCCGAGCACGGCGGGCTGGTCATCGGCATCTGCAACGGTTTCCAGGTGCTGTGCGAGTCTGGGCTGTTGCCGGGCGCGCTACTGCGGAACAATCACCTGCAGTTCCGCTGCCAGTGGACGCACCTGCGTACCGAGAATAGCGACACCCCCTTCACCGTCGATGCGCAGCCCAAGCAGGTGCTGCACGTCCCGATCTCCCACGGCGAGGGCAACTACTACGCCGACGGCCAGACATTGGTCGAACTGGAGCGCCATGGCCAGGTGGTGTTCCGCTACTGCGACGAGCAGGGCAACGCCAACGAGGCGGCGAACCCCAACGGTGCGCTGCACAACATCGCCGGCATCATCAACCGCCGCGGCAACGTGCTGGGCATGATGCCACACCCTGAGCGCTGCTGCGAAGCGACGCTGGGCGGGACCGACGGCCTCAGCATCTTCGGCTCCATCGTCACCAGTGCCGGGCGCGCACTGGGTGTGGCGTAGCCCATCAAGCAGAAGTTGTACACTGATCAGCAAACATCCTGAGTCCAGGAGGTGGTTATGGAAGAGGATCGGGTTAAGGTGAACATGGCCAAGGCCCGCGCACGCTTCCCGGAGATCGTGAAGCTGGCTGAGGACGGGGCTATCGTCCGGGTGGATCGCTACACCAAGCCCGCCGCGGTCATCATTTCCTGGGAGCGGTTTCAGGAGATGGAGGAGGACATAGAGGACCTCAAGGCCGTCCTGGAAATGAACCGCGAGATCGCGGAGCACGGAATTACGGGTGGGACGCTCGAAGAGGTCATGGCGGAGGCCGAGAGGCTGGACGCTGCCGGTGACCACCCGAAGGCAGCTAGCGCGTAGGACCTATGTATGAGATTCGATTCCGCTCCCCGCGGGCGGAGCGCGAGCTGCTACGCTTACCTGCGCGAGACCGGAACCGGATACGCAGCCGGTTGGATCTGCTGAAGCTGAATCCCCGCCCCCCTGGCATCAAGGCGCTTGAGCCAGGGGTCTATCGTCTGCGGGTTGGGAACTATCGGGTCGTCTACCAAGTGATCGACGCTGAGCACATCATCATCATTGGACTCATTGGGCCGCGAAACGAAGACACCTACTCTCGCTGGCGCGACCTTTTCTAAAATAGGAACCATGCCCTACACCCAAGCGGACCTCGACGAAGTAGCCCTCTCCAAAGCCGAGTACGACCAGATCGTGGCCCTCATGAGCCGCGAGCCAACGCCGGTGGAGTTGGGCATGTTCGGCTCGCTGTGGAGCGAGCACTGCGGCTACAAGAACTCCAAGCCGCTGCTGCGCCTGTTCCCCACCGAGGGTGAGCACATTATGGTGGAGGCCGGCAAGGAGAACGCCGGCGTCATCGACATCGGCGACGGGTACGCCATCGTCATGAAGATCGAGTCGCACAACCACCCGTCGGCCATCGAGCCGTACGAGGGCGCGGCCACCGGTGTCGGCGGCATCGTGCGCGACATCTTCGCGATGGGCGCGCGCCCGATTGCGCTGCTGAACTCGCTGCGGTTCGGCCCGCCCAAAGAGGGCCGCAACGGCTATCTGTTCAGCGGCGTGGTGTCCGGAATTTCCGGCTACGGCAACTGCCTGGGCATTCCCAACGTCGGCGGCGAGGTGGTGTTCTCCAGCTGCTACACCGGCAACCCGTTGGTAAACGCCATGTGCGTCGGCCTCATCAAAGGCGGTAAGGTGCTCAGCGCCAAGGCCTCGACGCCCGGCAACCTGCTGATGGTGGTGGGGGCCGACACCGGCCGCGACGGCATCCACGGCGCCTCCGGCCTGGCGTCCCGCACCCTGGAAGACGACCGTGAGTTGCGGTCGGCGGTTCAGGTCGGCAACCCCTTCATGGAGAAGCTGCTGCTGGAGGCCTGCCTTGAGTTGGCCGAGACCGACTGGCTGGAGGCGCTGCAAGACCTCGGTGCCGCGGGCCTCACCAGCGCTGCGGTCGAGTGCGTGGCCAAAGGCGGTACCGGTCTCGATATCGATGTGCTGAAGGTGCCCCGCCGCGCCACGGGCATGACCGCCTACGACGTCATGCTGTCGGAGTCGCAGGAGCGCATGCTGGCCGTTGTGAAGCCGGAGTTCGAGGCGCAAGTGCGCGCCCTCTTCGAGAAGTACGACCTGACCTGCGCCGTCATCGGCACGGTGATTGAGGAGCAGGTGGCCCGCATCCGTGAAGGCGAGACGATCGTGGCCGAAGGGCCGGTGCAGGCGCTGACCAAGCCACCCGAGTACCGCCGTGAGGGTGTGGAGGCGCCGGAAGTCATCGCTCTGCGCAACTTCGACCTCAGCGGCATTCCCGACGCGCCGCCGGCCGGCAACTCGTGGTCGAACACGCTGCTGGCGCTGCTGGGTGCGCCGAATGTCGCCAGCAAGCGGCCGGTGTTCCGCCAGTACGACCACCAGGTGCTGACCAACACCGTGGTAAGTCCCGGCGCCGACGCCGCCGTCCTCCGCATCAAGGGCACCACCAAGGGCATCGCCTTGGCCACCGACGGCAACGCTCGCATGGTGTACCTCGACCCGCAGGTTGGCGGCGCCATGGTTATCGCGGAGGCGACTCGCAACGTGGTGTGCACCGGCGCTCGGCCCGTGGCGGTGACCGATTGCCTGAACTTCGGCAACCCGGAGCGGCCCTCCGTGTACTACCAGCTCGAGCATGCCATTCTGGGCATGGCCGAGGCCTGCCGCACCCTGCGCACGCCGGTTATCAGCGGCAACGTCAGCTTGTACAACGAATCGGGCGACCAGGCGATCTACCCAACGCCCATCGTAGGTGTGCTGGGCATACTGGAGGACGTGGCGACCCATTGCACGCCCGGCTTCAAGGCCGAGGGCGACGCTGTCTACTTGCTCGGCGACGACCTGTCGGGTGCGGCTGTCGCAAACCTGGCCGGCAGCGAGTACCTGAGTCACTTCCACAACCTGGTGGCCGGCCAACCGAAGCTCGACCTCGCACTGGAGGAGCGCCTCCAAGTCCTTTGCCTCGACCTCATTCAGCGGGGCATCGTGAAAAGCGCCCACGACTGCGCTGACGGCGGCCTGGCGGTGGCGCTGGCCGAGAGCTGTATGCACGGAAGTCTGGGCCTTGATGCCAGCGGCCTGCCCGTAAACGGCCGCGCCGATGCCCTGCTGTTCGGCGAGACCGCATCCCGGATCGTGGTCTCCATCGCCCCCGAACGCTCGCTTGGTTTCGAGAGCGCCGTTCGCACCGCCAACGTCCCCTACACCAAGCTCGGCAACGTCGCCGGCGATCGCCTGGTCATCGGGCGTCTGGTGAACCTGGAAGTCTCCCGAGCGCTTTACGCTTGGGAGCACGGGCTGGCGTAAGGGACGAGTACTGGTAGGGCAGACCGACGTGTCTGCCCTCCGGCTTCCGGTCGGACTTTGGCCCGAGAGCATGCTCATTGTGCGGCGCTTGGCCGGGCAGACACGTGGGTCTGCCCCTACGGGTTACGGGCGAGCCTTGGCCCGTGGACATGCTGATTGTGTGGCGCCGGCTGGGCAGACACGTGGGTCTTCCCCTACGGGTTACGGGCGAGCCTTGGCCCGTGGACATGCTGATTGTGTGGCGCTGGCTGGGCAGACACGTGGGTCTTCCCCTACGGGTGCCGGTCGGAGCTTTGGCCCGTGAACCTGCTGATTGTGTGGCACTGGCTGGGCAGACACGTGGGTCTGCCCCTACGGGTTATGGGCCGAGCCTTTGCCACGCCTCATCGCTCACGGTGCGGTACACCGCCTGCAGCGGCAGGCTGTGGTGCTGCGCCAGTTCCCGGCACACGTCGTACTCGGGCGCGAGGTGCACCACCGCGCCGCCCAGTCGCTTCACCTTCACCGCGGCAGGCCCCAGCGATGACTCGAATTTCACCGTCTCGCGCTCGGCCTCCCAGCGGGCCAGCGTGCGGGTGCGGACGCCTAGCGTTGATGTTTCGCGCAACAGCAGCGCCGCCATCTGGTTCGCTGTTGACGGGCGGCACAACACGCTGAGCAGCACGCCCGGCCGTCCCTTCTTCATCTGAATCGGCGTGTACCACACGTCCAGTGCGCCTGCCACGAACAACTGCTCGGCCACGTAGCCGTACAGTTCGGGGTTCATGTCGTCGATGTTGGTCTCAAGCAGCTGCACAGCACCGGTGGGGTCCCCCGAAGCCGGAGCCTCCTCCTCGCACAGCCACAACCGCAGGGCATTCGGCAGCTCCGGATGGTCGCGCTGGCCGATGCCGTAGGCCACTTTGGTGATGGCGCCGGCGGGCTGCCGGAACTCCGCCAGGGTGGTCAGGATGGCCGCAGCCGTTGGCGTGACCAGTTCGCCCAGCGGCTTCTCGGTGGCGGGCACGCTGCGCATCGGGGCCGAGGCCTGGGCCATGAGCGCGACCGTCGCAGGGGCCGGCAGCGGCAGCAGCCCGTGGGCCGACTTCACGAATCCGGACCCGCCGGGTAGTCCTGAACACGTCACCCGGTCGATTCCCAGCAGCTGCAATCCCAACACCGAGCCGGTCACGTCAACGATGGCGTCGACCGCGCCCACCTCGTGGAAGTGCACCTGTTGGATATCGACGCCGTGCACCTGCGCCTCGGCGGCGGCCAGCCGGGTGAAGACCCGCGTGGCAGATTCGACCACACTCGGTGGCAAAGTGGAGGCTTGAAGGAGGCCGGTGATATCCGCAAGGCTGCGATGGTGGTCATAGTCGGCGTCGCCGGTCAGCACCACGGTCAGCTTTGTACCCGTAAGCGGCCCGCGCTTATCCGTGGCCGCGTCAATGCGATAACCCGAAACCGGGAGTTTGGCGAGTTCGGCGCGGAGGCCGTCGAGCGAGAGGCCGTCATCGACGAGCGCGCCCAGGATCATGTCGCCGCTGGCCCCGGCGAAGCAGTCGAAGTAGACCGTGGTCATCGGGTCTCGACCTCAGCTGGGCGGGCGGGAGCCTCCGATCCCCTCTCCCCCTGGGAGAGGG
>CAXNDA010000142.1:0-5000 GCA_964200875.1 Chloroflexota bacterium
GAGTTAGCGGCCCGCCGCATCCGGGCGTTCCACGAGGTGGGCAAGGCCACCACGTGGGTGGACTTCGAGACCGGCCTGGGTCAACTGGTGCGGCCCATGGACCGCGTGGGGCTGTACATTCCCGGCGGGCGAGCGGCGTATCCCTCCACCGTGCTGATGACCGCAGTGCCGGCGAAGGTGGCCGGCGTGCCCGAGGTGATTCTGGCCACACCGCCGGATCGCGAGGGCAACGCCAATCCGCTGGTGCTGGCCGCCGCCAAGATCGCCGGCATCGACCGCATTTTCAAGATGGGTGGCGCTCAAGCCATTGCCGCCATGGCCTACGGCACGGCCACGGTGCCGCGGGTCGACAAGATCTGCGGCCCCGGCAACCTGTTCGTGGTGGTGGCCAAGCGCATGGTGTTCGGTCAGGTGGGTATCGATGGTCTGCACGGGCCCTCGGAGGGTGTGGTGTTCGCCGACGATAGCGCTGACCCCAGGCTCTGTGCGGCCGACCTGCTGGCGCAGGCGGAGCACGATGAGCTGGCCACCGCAATCCTGGTGACCGATTCGCCCCGGCTGTTGGAAGCGGTGCAGGTCGCTATCGAAGACGAACTGACCCGGTTGGAACGAGCCCCGATCATCCGGAAGGCCTTGGAGCAGAACGGCTTTCTGGCCCAGGTGGAGGATTACGAGGCCTGCGCTGAGATCGTGAACCTGATTGCACCCGAGCACCTGTCGGTCATGGTCAACGACCCTTGGTCGAAGGTGAAGGGCATCCGGCACACCGGCGCTATCTTCCTGGGAGCGTCGTCGACGGCTGCTATTGGCGACTATGTGGCCGGGCCCAGTCACGTGATGCCCACCAACAGCACGGCCCGATTCAACTCGCCGTTGAACACCGGCGACTTTCTGAAGATCACCAGCCTGGTGGCGCTCACGCCCGAGATCGCCAAGGCCATTGGCCCTGCGGCCGCCACCCTGGCGCGGGCCGAGGGCCTGACCGCCCACGCGCGCGCCGTCGAACTGCATGCGGAGCTTGCCGAACAGGCGGCAGCGGAGGCGCGATGAGTGGCGACTTCCGCAGCTTGGTGCGCTCGCACTACCGCGCCCTGGCTCCCTACGTGCCCATTGTTCCCGTGGATGTGCTGATGGAGCAGGGCGGTCTCACCGCCGAGGGCATCATCAAGTTGGACGGGAATGAGAACCCCTACGGGCCGTCGCCGCGCACGTTAGAGGCGCTGGCGAACTATCGCGAGTGGGAGATCTACCCCGACCCGACGCAGCGCCACCTGCGGGCCAAGCTGGACGCCTACGTGGGTGTCGATGCCGCCCATGTCATTCCTGGAAATGGCTCCGACGAACTGATCGACCTGCTG
Organism: Chloroflexota bacterium; assembly: GCA_964200875.1. Taxonomy (GTDB): domain Bacteria; phylum Chloroflexota; class Dehalococcoidia; order SHYD01; family SHYD01; genus SHYE01. The sequence goes on from CAXNDA010000142.1 coordinate 1,359, forward strand.
ATGCGGGTGTTTCTCGATCCCGGCGACAGCATCGTCAACTGTCCGCCGACCTTCGGCATGTATCCCTTTAGCGCGCAGGTGAACGCCGCCGAGGTCGTCTCGGTGAACCGTCGTGCTGACTTCACCCTTGACCTGGAAGCGACGGTAGCCGCCGCCCGGCAACCACGCACCAAGCTCATCTTCCTGGCATCGCCGAACAACCCCACCGGCACCCCGCTGAGCCGGGCGGAGGTGGACGCGCTGCTCGCGACCGGCATCATCGTGGTGGTCGACGAAGCGTACATCGAGTTCGCCGAGACGCCCTCGCTGGCAACGCTGGTTCCAGAGCACGAGAACCTGGTGGTGCTGCGCACCTTCTCGAAATGGGCGGGCTTAGCGGGCCTGCGGGTTGGCTACGGCATCATGGCCCCCGCGCTGGCCGCGCTGCTCGACCAGATGAAACCGCCCTACAACGTGAACGTGGCGGCGCTGGTGGCCGCCGAAGCCGCGCTCGATGACCGCGCCTACCAGCTTGAACTGTGCGCCCGCATGATGCAGGAGCGGTCGCGCCTCTTCCCACTGTTAGGGAGTGTCGGCTACCTGGAGCCCATCCCGTCGGAGGGTAACTTCATCCTCTCGCGGGTGCACGGCCGCAAGGCAACTGAGCTGAAGCAGGGCCTCGAGCGGCGCGGTATCTTCGTGAAGGCGGTGACTGATCCACTGTTGGGCCCGGACGGCGGGCTGCGCGTGAGCATAGGCCGGCCGGAACACACCGATGCGCTGATGGCGGCGCTGAAAGAGCTGTAGAGATGCCCGAATCCCCCCGCTTCGCGACCCTAACTCGCATCACCGCCGAGACCAATATCACCGCCTCCGTCGCAATCGATGGCGCCGGTACGTATGACGTGTCGACCGGGATCGGCATGCTGGATCACCTGGTGAGCCAGATCGCCCGCCACGGCCTGTTCGACCTGACGCTGAAGGCCGAGGGTGACCTGCACATCGACGCGCACCACACCACCGAGGACGCCGGCATTGTGCTGGGGCGGGTGTTCGACCAGGCGCTGGGCGATCGGGCCGGTATCGTGCGGATGGCCCACGCCCTGGTGCCGCTGGACGAAACCCTCTCGCAGGTGGCGATCGACTTGAGTGGACGGGGGTACGCGGTCATCGACATGCCCTTCGGCGCGCCGATGATTGGCACCCTGGCGACGGAACTCATACCGCACTTCCTGGAAACCTTCGCCCGCGAGGCCCGCATCAACCTGCACGTGCAGATTCTGCGCGGGGCGAACAGCCACCACAAGGCCGAGGCTACCTTCAAGGCGCTGGCCCGAGCGTTGGATGCCGCCACCCAGATCGACCCGCGGCGGGCCGGAATGGTGCCCTCCACCAAGGGGACGCTCTAACGCATGCCGGAGGGTGATCAAGCAGGCGATTCACTATCCGATTCGCAGGCGGGGCAGGAACGGGCCGGACCACTGGCGCCGTTCCGCTATCCCAACTACCGGCTCCTCTGGCTCATCGGGGTGTTCTCCGGCTCCGGGTTTCAGATGCAGCAGGTGGTCAATAGCTGGCTGGTCTATGAACTGACCCACGATCCGTTTGCCCTGGGACTGCTCGGCGTGTTCCGTGCTGTCCCCATCGTCGGCCTCTCGCTGTTCGGCGGCGCCGTCGTCGATGCGATGGACCGGCGCCGACTCCTGCTGTTCACGCAGGCCATCCGCGGCCTGTTGGGTGTGGTGCTGCTGGTGCTGGCGGCGCTTCAGGTGCTGCAGGCGTGGCACATCTACGTGGTGCAGGCGATGTCGGCTTCCGCCAGCGTGTTCGACGGGCCAGCTCGCCAGGCGATGCTTCCGGCCACCGTGCCCCGCAGTGGCATTACCAGCGCCATCGTGCTGAACTCCACCACCAATCAGCTCACGCGCACCATTGGGCCCACCATAGCCGGGCTGTTCTTGGCGATCGCGGCGGGTCCGGTGCTGGCGTATGCGGTGAATGCCGGACTCTTTCTGTGTGGCTGGCTGACGGTGTGGCGCATGCACATGCCGCACATCAGCGGCAGCAGTGGTCCACGCCAGAGTGTCGGCCAGCTCATGAAGGGCGGGCTGGTGTTCGTGAAGAACACGCCGGTGATTTTGGGCATGTTGCTGCTGGACGCGCTGGCCACCTTCTTTACTGCCTACGATGCGCTGCTGCCTATTTTCGCCCGCGATGTCCTCGGCGTGGGGCCGCAGGGGTTCGGCTTGCTTGCTTCGGCGCCCTCGTTCGGGTCTTTCGTGGGTGCCGCCACGGTGTTGTTCTTCTTCAGCCAAGTGGAGCGCCGGGGCCGGGTGGTGTTGTTGGCGGTGCTGGCGTATGGCCTCGCCGTGCTGGTGTTCAGCCTCTCGCCCGAGTTCGTCCTGTCTTTCGTAGCGCTGATGTTGGCCGGCCTGCTCGATCAGTCGGCGGTAACCATGCGCAACTCGGTATTGCTGTTGCTAACGCCGAATGAGCTGCGGGGCCGGGTGGAGAGCATTCGCCTGATGTTCATTCAGGGCGGGCCAACGCTGGGCGCGGTGCAAGCCGGGGCACTGGCCAGCGTGTTTGGCGCGCCGATTGTGCTGGCCGTCGAGTCTTTGGCGGTGCTGGTGATTGTGGCTGCGGTCCACCTGAAGGTGCCGGCTATCTGGTCGTCGCGCATTCGGTGAGTCCGGCAGTGGCCGGTTAACTGTGCGGCTATGACGAGTAACCCTCGACCGTGGGGTAACGCCCATCGGGGGCGGCGGACGTTACTCTCCCGTGGCCTCGGCTGGTGTGCCGCTGCCGTGGACGAGGTCGAGCAGGTGTCGCACGGTGAGTTCCTGCTCAGCCACGCGGCCCAGCGGCCGGTGGATGTCCACCCGGTAGCGATTGCGCCGTCCGACCTTTTCGCGCTCGATGTACCCGGCCGCCTGAAGATCGCCCAGGATGCGGCGCGTCGCGCGCTCTGTTATCCCGACCCGCCGGGCCAGTTCCAGCCCAGTGCTCTCTGGGTCCCTACTGATGTGAATCAGCACCAGTGCGTAGTTGGTGAGGAAGCTCCACGACACTGCTGCGCCTGTTTCCAGCGACATCTGTCCTCCTGACGAATGAGGCGTGACCATACATGAAAACATTATCATGTATAATTGGTCTAGTAACGAGGGACGGCGGTTCTTACCGTTGGGTCCCGTCCAGCTAGCCTAGGCAGACGGGCGGCGGCTCTCGGCTTTCGGGCCGGAGGCGCCCAGCGGGCGGACACGGTGTGGGATTGCTGCCGGTTATGGCCACGGAGTGCACGCGCGCTCCCGCCGTTGATGTCACGTGGACAAGGGGGCTCGAAATGGGCGACAAGGGCAAAGGCAAGAACGCGGGGAAAGACAAGAAGCCCAAGGCGGTGAAGGCTCTGGACGGGAACCGGCCGCACGAGCAGCGTCAGCGGGAGGACGTCGTCAAGCGGGTCGGTCAGTAGAGTCTTCGGTTGCTGGGTCGCCCGTTAGTCGGCTTGAGGCCGCTAACGGGCGGCGGCTAGCTCCGCCACCTCGAACCGGAAGTCTTCGATGACGGGGTTGGCCAGCAACTTCCGGCACATCTCCTCGGCCTGTGCGGTTGCCGCAATCTGATTGGCTGCGTCGATCTGCAATTCCAGATACTTACCCACTC
>CAXNDA010000143.1:0-4989 GCA_964200875.1 Chloroflexota bacterium
TCTGTCACCATCTGCTGGAACCGGGGGTTGGCTCCCGCTTCACGTTGGTCGTGCGCGAACTCGATTTCGGCGAGCGCGGCGGGGCGTGGCAGGCTGCCGGTGTGGGTGGTGAGAATGCGGTCTGTGCTGCGTTTCATTGCGGCCTCGGAGGGCTTCCGGTAGGGTGGAGTGAGGGCAAGTATAGCGGTTGGGGCAAAGCACCGCCACGTCGCCGGACTGACGGACTGAGCGACTGAAGGACCGACTGATGGCGCAGCTCGAAGACCAAGCACGTAGGTAAGGGAGGCCCCAGTCGCCTCCCCCTCCCACGTCCTCAGGCATCCCCAGACTTAGCGCTTGGCTGCACCCGCTAACCGGGCCGCTTCCAGGGCGGCCAGCGCACCGGCCGCATCTACGCCATGCAGCGAGACCCCGAGCTTGGTATCAATCATGGTGTGGTTGGGGTCGCGCACCACTGCCAGTGGGTCCAGACCCTGCTGCACGCGCTCGATCTGCTCCTTCATGGTCTTCCGCAGCAGTGCGACACCACGGTCGGAGTAACTCAGGTGCTCCACGGTGCGATCGGCGATGGGCCCTTGCGTTTCCCAGGCCATGTGGTCCTGGGCCAGCACCGAGCGCATGTCGAACTTGGCCACCGGATGCAGCGCCACCGCGGGCGATTTGTACGGCTGGACATACTCCACTTCCGGCTCGTACTCCTCGGTCACCATGCTGCCGTCTGGCGACGGTTCGAACTGAATGAACACATGCGAGGTGTGGGTGTCGTCGATCGGCACCCGGATTTGGGTGGATACGCCCTGCCGCAGGATGTTCGGGAAGATCAGCGGATGCTCGTCGCTCTCGCCGTTTGTGTAAACGCGGTGCTTGATGATGCCGTACTCGGTCAGGTAGAAGTCAAAGTCGGCCACGTCGTCGGTGAACCCGCGGGTGGTGTTGACCGGCTTGCGGCCACGCCCGATGAACTCCTGATGCAGCACCTGCAAGTGGGCAGGGTCTACGGAATTCTCCATGGCTTGGAACCAGTTGCAGTCCAAGTTGGGGTGCACGATGACCTTCTGCCGGCCGTCGCGTCGCACCCATACGTCGTACTTTGGGATCACCGGCGCTGGGGTCGGGCCGAGATACGCCCAGTACAGGCCGCAGAACTTCTCCACGGGGTAGGACTTCTGCGTCACGCTGGTGATGATGGCGTCATTCTTCTCAGGCGGCGTCTCCAGGATGTTGCCGCAGGTGTCGAACAGCCAGCCGTGATAAGCGCAGGCGATGCCGCGCTCCTCGATACGCCCGTACAGCAGCGAGGCGCCACGGTGGGCACAGTTGTCGGCCAGCAGCCCCACCCGCCCCTGCAGATCGCGAAACAGCACCAAGTTCTCGCCCAGAATGCGCACGAACCGCGTGGGGTTATCCTCGGTCAGTTCGGCCGTCGGCGATACCGGGTGCCAGTACCGGCGCAGCAACTCGCCGGCTGGTGTTCCAGCGCCCACTCGGGTGAGGGCGTCGTTCTCTTCCTTAGTCAGCATCGTTGGGCTCCTGGGGCAGCAGTGGGTTTAGAGGGCGGAGTCGGGGGCGAAGAACTGGCCGGGGATGGCCACCGGCTGCACGCCGCGGGCGTCGCGGTCATCCACCTCGCCCGGCCACCACTTGCGGCTGTCGGCGATCCGCGGCAGCGCATCGGCAGCGCCGACTCGCAGCAACACCAGAGGCACGTCGCCGGTGCTGGTGAACGAGTAGTAGGCGCCCCGCTGCAACAGCACGCCCTGGTACTTGTTCAGCACCGTGTACTTGCCGCCGGGGTCGTGAAACGTCGCTTGGCCATCCATGATCACGAACATGTGATCCTCGTGCTCGTGCGTGTGCAGGTAGTTCTCGCCACCCTCGGCGTAGACCTTCACCCAGACGTACATCAGGTCGGTTTCGGCCACCTGGTTGTTGAGGTTGCCTTCAGCCAGCAGCGGCGTTTTCAGGCTGAATACCTGAACCTTTGGTTCAACTTGCGTGGTCAACGGGGACGCCTCCTAGTGAAAATCACACACGTCTCTCATTCTTATAGACGCTGGCTTCGTGCTGTGTCAACGCACGGGCTCACCCACAGGGGCGAGCGCCGCGAGTTGGCCTTAAACCCTGCGGGCTAAAGCCACGCAGCACCACCGCACAGCACTGATGCGTATCGACCCGGCAATGGGGTGGACACCGCGCTTATCCTCATACCTTCCTCACCCCGGCGTTTGACATCGAACGGACACATGGCAAACTAGCGATAGCAATGTCGTCCTGATAGTCGTGATGCCCAACCTGGAGGTCTAGCATGCTGACCCGCGAAGAGAACGAGCTGGTTACTCGCACCGGCCGTGGTACGCCGATGGGCGAGTTGTTCCGGCGCTTTTGGTTGCCTGTTGCCTTGGCCGAGGAGATCCCCGGTCCAGATTGCGACCCCGTACGTCAGAAGGTGCTCGGCGAAGACCTCATCCTGTTTCGGGATAGCAGTGGCCGCCCCGGCTTGATGGATGCCTACTGCCCGCACCGAGGCGCGCCGATGTTCTTCGGCCGCAACGAGGAGAATGGCCTCCGCTGCGTGTACCACGGCTGGAAGTTCGACGTCGAGGGAAGCTGCGTCGACCTGCCGAACGCTCCTGAGGGCGAGACCTTCAAACAGAAGGTCCGCATCGACGCCTACCCCTGTGTGGAGAACCACGGGCTCATCTGGGCGTTCTTGGGTCCCAAGGACAAGCAGCCTCCCTTCCCACAACTGCCGTGGGTCGAGCAGCCGAAGGGGCACGTGTTCGTCAAGAAGTTCTCGCTGTTCTGCAACTACCTGCAGGCCATGGAGGGCGACTATGACCCGAGCCACGCCGGCTTCCTGCACTGCACGCTGGACCAGAACAACAGCAACCCCGCCGTCGACGCCACCGGCGGCTTCATCAAGGACCTGCTGGCCGATAAGTTGGGCCGTTACGCCTACTTCGAGAACACCGACGCCGGCATGAACATGGTGATGACCTTCAAAGCTGGCGAGAACAAACGCATGTACATCGCCGGCCCATGGTCAATGCCGATCTTCTGTACGGCCGGCCTGGCGGGCCCCGGCATCTACTCCAGCAACATGCGTATCCCCATCGATGATGAGAGCCTGATGTTCTACCGGCTGCGGTGGAGCAACTCGCCTTTGCCCGAGCGGGAGATTCAGTCCTACGAGCACGGTGAGTACGTCTATCCCAAGGTTATCCCCGGCACGTGGATCACCGAACAGAACAAGTCGAACGATTACCTGATCGACCGCGTGTCGCAGCGCAACTATAGCTATACCGGCATCAAGACCTTCCCGTTGCAGGATATCGCGATGATGGAGGACCAGCGGGGCCCGTTGATGGATCGCACCAAGGAGCACCTGGCCAGCTCCGACGAAGCGGTCATTCAAGTGCGCCGGCGTCTCATCAAGGAGGCACGCGCGCTGATGGAGGGCGTCGAACCGAAGGCCCCCTGGAGCCCGGAGGCCTTCCGCATTCACACCGCCCGCATCACGGTGGATGAGGGTACCCCGTTGACCGAGGTGGCTGCCCAACTCCGCGACCTCATGTGGCAAGCCAACGCCCCGGTGCCGACGGTCTCTTAACGGCCGAGGCTGGAACCATGTGCAAGAGCGCTGTCGGCTGATTACCGGCGGCGCTCCTCGTTCCTCTACCCCGTCCCTGGCGCCACACTCAGGCCGATGCGCTTGCGGGGCCCTCACCGTCGGCGTTATAGTCTGGTCGCCTCACCCTTCACACCTCGTCCAGCGGAGCCAGCCCATGCCGAACCCAATCACGCTCGAAGATGCGCAGAGGATTGCCGCCGTGGCCGTTGCCGAAAGCGCAAAGCGAGGCGTGAAGACCGCGGTGGCGGTTGTAGACCAGCGGGGTGACCTGCTGGTGGCGCTGCGGATGGACGGCGCCAGGCACTACTATCCGGATGTTGCCTACGGCAAGGCCATGGGCTCGGCGATGTGGGAGGAGAGCAGCCGGGTCCTCTCGCAACGCTCCGGCACCAACTCCGTGCAGCAGCGGGTGAACCGCCTGAACGGCGACCGCATCGTGTTCGCACCCGGCGCGGTGCCGCTGCGGCGCGATGGCGTGGTGGTCGGGTCGGTGGGCGTTGGCGGCTCGGGCCCCGATAGCGACGAAGAAATTGCGATACTCGCGGCGGCAGCCCTCGGCGGCTGAGCGGGCGCGGCTCACTTTCAGTTGTTCTTGCAAGGAGTTTTCGTGAATCGACCCAGGATGTGGTTATTGGTGGGCGGGCTGGTGTCCGTATTCATGCTGGCGGGCTGCTCGACTGCCCCAGCGCCGTCCGCTGCCCCCAGCCCGCCGGCAGCCGACGCCCCCGTGACGCCGAAGGTGAACCGGGTGGTGTTCGCCATGGAGCCCTTCGCCACCGAGAGCTGGGAAGTGTGGACCATGGCGGCCAACTCCTTCCTGCAGATCCGCCCGGTCTACGACTACCTTATCGGGGTGGATCCAGCGAACGGGAAGTACCGGCCTGGGCTTGCCACCGAGTGGAGCATCGAACCCGACGGCAAGTCAGTGCGCTTCAAGTTGCGCCGGGGCGTGCAGTTTCACGGCGACAACGGCGAGTTCACGTCGAAAGACCTGGAAGCACCCTGGCGTGAGCGGATCAAGGAAGGCAACCCCACTGGGCAGGCCACCTACTGGCGGCAGACGCTTGACCGCATCGAGCGGGTGAACGACTACGAGGCCGTTTACCACCTGAAGCGGGCCGACGGCAACTTTATCGTCAGCATGTCGGAGCAGCGCGGCGGCATGGAGATCTTCAGCAGCGCAGCCCACCAGAAGCAGCCGGCGCCCACCATGCAGACCGGTCCCATTGCCGGCACCGGCCCCTGGCAGTACGTCTCCCGTGCGCAGGCGCAAAGCATTGTGTTTCAGCGCACGCCGTACAAACACTGGCGGGTGACGCCCGATTTCCCCGAGCTGGAGTATCGCTTCATGCGGGAGC
>CAXNDA010000144.1:0-4983 GCA_964200875.1 Chloroflexota bacterium
GGACGCGGTGTACATCGCCAAGCTGGCGCGGGCGTTGACGCAGTCGATGCAGGACCACTACCAGCAGCCCATCAGCGGGGCCGACTGGATCAAGCTGGAGGTGCAGCCCGACCCGGTGTCGCTGCTGCCCGACCCCATTGGCACGCTGCAGGCCGCCGAGGAGTTGATCAAGCTCGGGTTCACCGTCCTCCCCTACATCCACGCCGACCCCATTCTGGCGAAGCGGCTGGAGGAGGCGGGTTGCGCCACGGTGATGCCGCTGGGTTCGCCCATCGGCACCGGCCAGGGCATCCTGACCAAGGAGGAGATCCAGATCATCATCGCCAACGCCAAGGTGCCGGTGGTGGTGGACGCGGGTCTGGGCGTGCCCTCCGACGCATCGCTGGCCATGGAACTCGGCGCCGACGCCTGTCTGGTGAACAGCGCCCTGGCGCTGGCCAACCACCCGGCGGCTATGGCCGAGGCCTTCCGCAAAGGCGTCGAGGCCGGCCGCACCGCCTACCAGGCCGGCCGCATCCCCCGCAAGGCGAGCGCCGCCGCCAGCAGCCCCGAGGCCGGGGTGCCGGTCGGCGGGTAGCGGCTAGCAAAGTGCCGCCGCTCGCACGATTCCGCTACCTCGTGCTCGACGCGTGGGGCGTCCTCTGGCAGCCAGGCCGGGACATCGAGGAACTGCTGACACCCTACCTCAAACGGCACGGCTGCCACTTCTCGGCCGAGGCAGTATTTGAGGTCTACCGGCCCGTGAGCTTGGGCCTCGCGACCAGCACCGATATGTGGGCACAGTTTGGCCTCTCAGGTGACCACGATGCGAGCTATCTCGCTGGCGTGACCACGACACCAGGTCTGTCCGGCTTCCTCGCAGCAGCGCGAGCGGCTGAGATCCCGGTGGCCGTGCTCTCCAACGACATCACCGAGCACTCGCTGCATCTGCGCCGCCGCTTTGGCCTGGAGCCGGCCATCGATCACTGGGTAATCAGCGGCGACGTTGCGCTGCGCAAGCCCGACTCGCAGATATTCTCAGCTTTGGAGGCACGCACCGGCTGGCCTCTGGTTGACTGCCTGTTTGTGGACGATAACACCGCCAACCTGGACGCCGCCAAGGCGCTGGGCATGGCGACCGTCCTCTTCGGTACGACACCAGCGGTGGTGAGCGGCCTCAGCCATGCGACTGCTGCATCGTTCGAGGAACTCGCCGGCATGCTCAAACCGTCGGCATGGGGCTAGCTGTGACTGTCTCCGCGCTGGCGGGTTTCAGAAGGTGATGGCCTACCCGTGACCCAACCGCAGCCGCCCCGGCTCCCGCTCGAAGACGCCTACCTGTACGGCGCATGGATCGAGGACATCCGGCTCGATGCTTGGGACCTGATCGTCTCGGTGCGCTATACCAACGCGGTGTCCGAGTTCTACGAACTGGAGCCCCAACTCAACCTGCTGAGCTGCAGCATCGTGTTCCAGGCCGTGGGGAATCGCCTAGAGGCTGAGGCCTTCCGCCAGCGCTGGGAGGCTTCAGACACCGCATGGTCGCTGGCGGCGGTCGCGGCCGATGGGGCGGGCGGCTTCGGGCTGGTGACTCGTGAAGCCGGCGAGCTGCTGGTGCACTGCGACGCCTGCGTGCTGGCAGACGTCGAGGCCTTCGAGATTGACCAGCGCTATGCGACACCGGTGCCAATCGTGCCGAGAACCGACTCGATGCAGCAATTCGCTGAATGGCAGCGCAACCAGTACATCGAGCCGTTGTACGCCCAGGGCAGGCTGCCGCGGTTTGCTGCACTGTTCTTGGGTGGCAATGCCGCGCTGGGGTTGGCGCTCTGGCTGTTGGCGTCGTCGCACATCGTGAGCTTCCAAGTGGTCATTCTGGTGGGTGTGACTGCCGTTGTCGTGTGGTTTGGGGCTATGCTGGTGTGGGCGGTGCGCATCCTCCGTCCCAAGTCCCACCACTGATAGAGAACAACACATGCCAACCCTGCCCCGACCCACCATCATGCTGGTTACCGACCGTCACGCCGTTCCCCCCGGCACGCTGCCCGATGCGGTGGCCAAGGCCGTGGCCGGCGGCGTCAACGTGGTGCAATTGCGTGACAAAGACCTGCCGGTGGGCGATCTGCTGGCCCTGGGGCAGCAGGTGAAGGCCGCCATCGCTGGCCGCGCCCTGTTCCTGGTGAACGACCGCGTCGATGTGGCCTTGGCGCTGGAGGCCGACGGCGTGCACCTGCCGCAGGACGGCGTATCGGTCGCCGTTGCGCGTCACATCTTAGGGGCGGGCAAGCTGGTCGGACGCTCGGTGCACTCGGAGGAGACCGCCCGCACCGCGGCCTCCGAAGGCGCCGACTACCTGATACTCGGCCCCATCTGGGAGACCACCTCGCATCCGGGGTTCACGCCACCAGGGCTCGACCTGCTGGCGCACCTGTTCACCGGCATCCCGCTGCTGGATGAGCGTGGCCCCATGACGCCCGACCGCATCGCCGCCGAGATTCGTGAGGTGTCGCCGGTGCCGGTCATTGGCATCGGTGGCGTGACCGCCGTGAACGCCGACGAACTGATGCGGGTGGGAGCGGCCGGCGTGGCGGTCATCACCAGCATCCTCAAGCAACCCGATATCACCGTGGCCGCACAAGACCTGGTGCGCGCCGTCCGCCGAGGGTAGAGACGTATGCGGATAAGCGAAGTCTCCGTAGAGAATTTGAAGGGCGTCACGGCGACTCTCACCCTCGAAGGCGACGTGACCCTGCTCGTTGGGAAGAATGGGACTGGGAAGTCCACCCTACTTGATGCCCTCGTTTTAGTCTCTGAGCTTGCACAAGAAACGAACTTCGCCAATCCGACTGCAAGGCGATCCGGTAGCGATGCCCTTTCCTCCACTGGTGGAGGCTTCGTGATTTCAGTTGTCCTCGAGACCGACCCTGACGAGGTCCTTCAAATCCTGGCGAGTTTAGGCACCCAACCCGGGGTTTGGCGCTTTGTCTATCGCGTCCTCCTTGCTCAAGATCGGATTCATGAAGAGTCCCTAGATGCCGTCAGCCCGTCAAGAAGCCAGGGGCTGGTTTATGCTGTTGCACGAGGTTTCAACTTAGATTTGGAGCAGTGGGACGAGGACCCTGCCAACAGTGCACCGACCAAGAGGATCGCTAGCGTACAGCAGTCATTCCTGGCGCTTGAGGGACAACTACCGGGGGCGGTTGGCGAAGTAGTCTCGGCGATAAGGCAGCAGTTCTCGCGAATACGGTTCGTCCAAGCCGTGCGTTGGTCACGAAGCGCTGGTCACTTGCGGGGCGATCCGGCGCTTAGCGCTGATGCGAGCAACTTGATCCCCATTCTGGCGCGCCACACCTTGCGTGGCACCGGCAGTCCGATTGAGACGGCCAAGGGACTGATGCCGGGGATCGAGGGCATATCCTTAGAGACTGGCACAAGCCAAGACCCCCCCGCAATTAGCTTAAAGGTTCGCGAGCGGGGTGTGGGCTCTCGGACACTCGATATTCCATGGGAGCACGTTTCGGACGGTTACAAACAAGCTATCATCCTCTCTTCCTTCATCCACTCGTCACCACGTGGATCGACACTCCTTATCGAGGAACCTGAACTTTCATTCCACTCAGACGTTCTATCGCGCCTGCCGAGGGTACTCTTGAACTTAAGCCAAGAGCTAGGTGTTCAGTTCGTGATCTCAACCCATTCCCCGGTCCTAGTGGATGAGCTTGAACTTGGGAAGGTACGAGTCCTAACGAAGGGGGATGATGGGGTCAGCCATTGCCGGAGCCTGTCAGAGTTCACCGGCGCTGCACGGAAGTTGGAGGAGGGAGGTATTCTTAAGCGCTGGCTCACATTCAGATCCGAACGTCGTTTGAGGCGGGCCTCCGGCTTAATGATAGTTGACGGGGCTGACGACAAGGATGTCTGGCACGAGTTGCTGCATCGCCATTACCCTGATTTGTTCAAACGTGTAACCATCGTTCATGGAACTGGTGAACAGGAAGGGTTGGCCATGGCTCAGCTCCTACGCACAGTCAATGACCTGGGAGTAACCTCTCTCCCATTCATCCTCGTTCGCGATTCGGATGGTGACCAAAAGGGCAAAGAAGAAGCAACTCTGAAGGCTGGGCTGGGCGTTGGGGACTTCCACGTACTGGAGGAAAAGGAGCTCGACTCCTATCTTTGTAATGCATCAGCTATTGCTAAGGCCTTCAACCATCCCGAAGCCATAGGGGAAATTGAAGGTATGCTCTCGAAGCGTGGCAAAGAGCAGCTTGAGAAAGTGTGTTCCAGATTCGCTCCAGCAGGGCGTTCGGATCCGGCGACTAAAGCGCAGATCGCAGGATTCATACCGATCGACGACCTGGGAGAGCTCGCAACCGTAATAGCAAAGCTGGAATTGATACTAAGCCGATGAGTGACGAGCAGGAGCTGTACGCCAGAGCCCGCAAGCGGGTGGAGGAGCTTAAGGGCTTCTATAGCCACTTCATGGTGTACGTGCTGGTGAACGCCGGACTGGTGGGGCTGAACCTGCTCACCTCGCCCCAGTACCTGTGGTTCGTCTGGCCCATGCTCGGCTGGGGCATCGGTCTGGTCGCACACGGGTTCTCGGTGTTCGGCGCGGGGCGGTTCTTCGGGGCCGACTGGGAGGAGCGCAAGACCCGCGAGTACATGGAGCAGGAGCGTCGCCGCCAGGGGCCGCCTGCGTCATGACCCAGGCCATGCTCACCCTGCGCGTCAATGGCGAGACCCGGACCATCGACCAACCCATGACGGTGCTCGCCTACCTGGAGGCCAATGCCCTGATGCTCCCCTTCATGGCCGTGGCCCGCAACGGCGACGTGCTGCTGAAGAGCGAGTACGCTACCGTCACGCTGCAAGATGGCGACGTGCTGGAGATCGTCCGCATGGTCGGTGGCGGCTGAGTGTCGCCAACGGGCACCATGTCACGCCGAGACTTGTCATGCTGACGTGAGGACGCATCTGGGGCGGGGGGCGGGCCGTCGCAGC
>CAXNDA010000145.1:0-4916 GCA_964200875.1 Chloroflexota bacterium
GGCGGCGCTGTTGGCTCCGGCAGTGGCGCAACCCTTCCACATGGAGAGTTCGCCCGATCGTATGACGCCGAGCGGGAGGTAGGAGACTGCCGCCATCGCCAAAGCGTTGCCCATTTGGTCCGGCGTCAGGCCCATCAAGCGCCCACAAGCGGCGGTGCTCCCCAGAATGCACAAGGCGCCCTGGTCAAAGCCACGCTGTCCAACACTCACTACGTCGGCCAGCCGGCAGTACACCTCGTAGCCCAGCGCAATGGCGAGGACTACGTCTCGCCCTGAAGCCTTGGTGCTATCGGCCACGGCCAGAATCGCGCCGATCATGTCGCTGGGGTGCCCCCCGATGCCGGCGTAGGTGTCGTTGCAGTCGATGTAGCGGGCAGTCACGGTGTTCACAAACGCCGCCATGTCTGGGGCAGTGGCGCCGACCGTGCCAAGCATGCGGGCCGGCGTGGTACTGCTGGTGGTGGCGGCGAGTTGCCGGGCCAGCATCGCTGGTGCGCCCTGGTAGCCGCCCGCCGCGCAGGCCATGGTGTCGGCCAGCACCCGCTTCACCTGGTGGACGACCTCCGCTGACAGGTCGTCGTAGGTGACCTCGATCGCGAAGCTGGCCAGATGCTGAATCGTGCTGTCGATGGCGATCCTCCCGTGCCTGCCCAGGAGTCTTGATGCAGGAGGCACCAGACCACGATAGCACTTGGCCGGGAGCTGAACGCGGCGAAGCGAGGCCGAATACCGGCCTCGCTTCACCGTGGGAGGGAGGTTAGGTGTGCGTGGTTAGCGGACCGGAGCCTCGCCGATGGTCAGCGTGAGCTTGACGGTCTGGGTGTCGCGCATCACGGTCAGTTGCACCCGGTCGCCGGGCCGGTGCAGTACCAACTGCTGCAGCAACTCGTCGCTGGTGTGAATGTCACGATTGTCCATGGCCACAATCACGTCGTTCGCCCGCAGCCCTGCCGCTGCCGCAGGGCCGCTGGCCTCGACCTGGCTGGCCAGCACGCCGAACTCAACGCCGGCGGGCGTCTGCGAGCGAAGGCCACGGCGAGCCTGCAGAGTAGCCGGGCTGACCTCCGCCAGGCTGGCTCCCAAGTATGGCTGGCCACTGCGGGTCACCCGGCCATCCTTGGCAAGTTGCGGGATGATGCGCTTTGCCGTGTCTACCGGAACCGAAAAGCCCAGGCCTTGCGCGGGGCGGCCCTGCGGCGCCGCGATCAGCGTGTTGATACCGATGACCCTCCCCTGCATGTCCACCAGCGGTCCGCCGGAGTTCCCGGGGTTGATGGCGGCATCGGTCTGGATCATGGGCTGGTTGTAGCTGCCCTGGCCCTCCGACATCGGCCGATTGAGCGCCGACACCACGCCGGTCGTGATGGTGTGGTCGAACCCGTAGGGATTGCCGATGGCGACCACCGCCTCACCGACCTGGAGTCCAGCCGAATCGCCGAGCTGGGCCACCGGCAGGTTCTGCCCGTCGATCTTCAAGACCGCGAGGTCGAACCCTGCGTTGCCGCCCATCACCCGCGCCTTTAGGTGGCGGCCGTCCTCCAGCGCCACAATGATGCTGCTCGCGCCTTCGATGACGTGGTTATTGGTCAACACCAGGCCGCTGGCGTCGTAGATGACGCCGGAGCCAAGCCCGGTGTTGGTGCGGATGCTCACCACTGCTGGGCCCACCTTCTGTACCGCCGCACCGATGGTTCCCTCCGGCATGGTGAGCAACGCAGCGCGACTGCTGCTGGGCACACCGGTAACTATCAGGTCGGCCTTGGGCGCGCCCACTTGGCTCGGGAACAATGCAGGCCCGGCCGTACCGCCGATGAGGCCCGATAAGGCTGCGACGCCGAATAAGGCAGCGATGGTGAGCGGCGCCCGCCGGCTCTGCGTTCTGGGACGCGGCGGTTCGGCTAGCGTCCGGGCGGGGGCGGGTGCTGCTGCGATGGCTGGACGAAAGACGTCGGAGCCAGCCGAGTGGGCGTTGTAGCTCTCTCCGAATTCCATGCGAGGCCTCCTGTGATGACTGTGGCGGATGGTGTTGCGCCGTGTGAACGTTTCGTACCCCTATCGTGCCGCTTTGGCGAGGCACGGTGGTTATCCCGAAGTTATCGCTCTGTTATGAAAGGCTTAACCGTTCCAAGAGGCCGGGCCAGGGGGTTCCCGATCTGCGGCCGGTGGTGCACGATGGGGCAATGCGTCTCGTACCTGCGTTCGCTGCCGCCCGAGGCATGTACTACGGTTGGTGGGTGGTCGTCGCCTGTGCCGCGATTATTCTGATTGCGGGTGGGCCGTTCTTTTATGGGTTCGGGGTGTTGGTGAACCCGCTGCGCGAAGAATTTGGCTGGAGCGCGGTCACGGTTGCTGCCGCGTTTTCTCTCCGATCCGAGGTGTCGGCTTTCGGTGCGCCCTTGGTCGGATTCTTGGTGGACCGCCTTGGCCCCCGCAAGATGATGGCGGTGGGGGTGACGGGCGTAGCCCTCGGTTTCCTTGCACTCAGCGCCGTGGGCGACATTCTGACATTCTATGCCGCAATTACCGCGATCGCGCTCACCACGAATCTGTGCACCACGCAGACCGGATCGGTGTTGGTGGCCCGCTGGTTCCAGCGGCAGCGCAGCCGGGCGCTCACGCTCATGGCCATCGGCGGTGGCCTCAGTGGGGTCTCGGTGCCGCTGCTGGCGTGGGCGGTAGCAACGCTTGGTTGGCGCGGCGCCCTAGTGGGTTTGGCGGTCACCACCTTCGCGACCTGTGTTCCCTTCCTGCTGATCATCCGGGAGTCGCCAGCGCCGGGTCAGGAACCGGGTGACGGTGAATCGATTGCCCGCCGGGGGCCGAGCGAACCGGAGGCGCGCGCCTTCACCTTCGGCCAAGCGATGCGCAGTCGCTCCTTTTGGCTGATGTCTACGGCGTACGGCGCTGCGAACTTCGGCGGCGGGGCTGTGTTCTCGCTGCTGGTTCCGGGGCTGCAGGCCGGCGGCATCAGTCAAGAGGCGTCGGCCCTGGCTGCCGCGGGGATCCCGATTCTTTCGCTGGTGGGGCGTTTAGGCATAGGCATGCTGGGAGATACCCACGATAAGCGCCGGCTGCTGGCGCTGAGCTTCGGGCTGCAGGCGGTGGCCCTGGCGTTGCTGGCGGTCCCGCTGTCCGAGCCACTGCTGGCGGTCTTCGTGGTCTTGTTCGCCATCGGTTTCGGCGGGCCGATCCCGCTCCGCACGGCGATTCAAGCAGACTACTTTGGGGTGAGCGCGTTGGGGCGGATTCAGGGCTCGCTGCTGTTCATCAGCAGTATCGGCGGGTTGGTGGGACCGGTCGTCGTCGGGAGCTTGGTCGACCTGACGGGCGGCTATGGCCTTGGGTTCGCGATTGCGGCGGCGGTGGCGAGCTGCGGCGTTGTGGCAGCGCTCGCCGTGCCCCGCTTAGCCGACGCTTCGGGTTAGAGCCGCGGGCTGTCTGCCCGGGTGCATGCCTGCGACGGTGCCAGCGTTACTCCACGAAGCGTGCAGTGGGCGCCGGCCACTCACGGCCGCGGGGACCGGTGGTCGCCAGGTAGCTGCGATAGTTGCGCAGCGTCTCCTCGATGTGATCGCCGCCGAACTTGTCCAGCATCGCCTCCACCAGACATATCGCCACCATGCTTTCGCCGATAACGCCCGCCGCAGGCACCACGCAGACGTCGCTGCGCTCATAGTGCGCGTTGACCACCTCACCGGTGATGAGGTCGACCGAGGGCAGCGGATTGTGCAGCGTGGCGATGGGCTTGATGGTGAACTGACACACGATCGGCTCGCCGGTCGTCATGCCGCCCTCGAAGCCGCCGGCGTTGTTGGTACGCCGCTGCCAGGGACGGATCCAGCCGTCGGGACGCCCCTCGTCGGTCCATTCGTCGACCGGCTTGATCACGTCGTGGACTTGGGACCCGCGCAGGTTCGCCACCTCGACGCCGCGGCCGAAGCTCACGTCCTTCACGGCGTTGATGCTCATCAGCGCTTGAGCGATACGGGCGTTGAGCTTGGTATCCCACTGGATGTGACTGCCCAGGCCGATGGGCACGCCACTGGCGATAACCTCCATCACGCCGCCCAACGTATCGCCGTCTGCCTTCGCCGCCTCGATGGCCTCGATCATCTTGGTCTCGGCCTCTTTGTCGAAGGTGCGGACCGGGCTGGCTTCCAGCGCATCCCAGTCCAACCGATCCGGCATGGTGGCAGTGATCCCGGCGATGTTTACGACGTGGCTGCGGATTTCGATGCCGAAATACTCGAGGAAACGCCGACACACGGCGCCCACGGCCACTCGGCTCGCGGTTTCGCGCGCGCTCGATCGCTCCAGGGTGGGCCGGACATCACTCAGGTTGTACTTGATGCTGCCGGTGGTGTCGGCATGACCAGGCCGCAGGCGGGTCACGGTGTTCAGCGTCCGCTCGATGGGGGCGGGGCTCATCACTTCGTGCCAGTTCTCCCAGTCCTTGTTGTCCACCAGTAGCGTGATGGGGCTGCCCATGGTGAGGCCATGCCGAATGCCCGACCGCATGCGCGCCCAGTCGGTCTCGATTTGCTGGCGGCCGCCCCGCCCATAGCCACCCTGGCGGCGCGCCAAGTCGCCCCGGATGTACTCCTCGGTAATGGCGACGCCGGCCGGAATGCCCTCGATGACGATGGTGAGACCGGGGCCATGAGACTCGCCGGTGGTAAGGAAACGGAAGTTAGGCATACAAGAGAATCCTTGCTGATACTTACATCAGGAGCAGGTCGGTCTTAATCAGAAGCTGCCGCTTGGGGTCGATTGTCAAGCCTGCCATCTCAAGTACCACCACCCCAAGCGTCGCCGGTGTTCCTTCTACGCCGAAGGCAACCAGCGTGGGAACCGATATGCCCTCCACCGTAACCCGAGCCTCGCCTACTGGGTACTGGACTGTGCGGCCGACGGCA
>CAXNDA010000146.1:0-4895 GCA_964200875.1 Chloroflexota bacterium
CCACAGTGCTCTTGGAGACCGTACCCCCAACCAACGCCGATCCGACTTCTTCCCCGGCTAACCTGTCACCAACCTATTGACTCAATACAGTGTCCCCCATTTCCTAGAGTTACGGGGTGGGCGGGTGGGAGAAGCGAGGCCACTCGAAGCCGCGGTTCGACAGAGGTGCGACGAGCCCGACACCGGAGACTGGACTCTTACCTCCGCCGTTGAGGGGTTGACCTTCCAGTAGGTGGAACCTCTAACCTGGTTGTGGGAGGCGGCATATGGAACCCATGACCATCGGCGATATGAGCAAGGCGGCCGGCGTGGCCCCGAAGACCATTCGGTTCTACGAGGAGAAGGGGCTGTTGCCCCGCCCGCAGCGATCACCCGCTGGTTACCGGCTGTACAGCCAGGTCGATCTGCGGCGCCTGACCTTCTTACGGCGCACCCGTGGATTGGGCTTCAGTCTCAGCGAGGCTCGCAGGTTGCTTCGAGCCGCAGAGCACTCGGACTGCGGTTCGTTCGAGGGCGAACTGGCGCGCGAGGCTTCGCTGAAGTTGGCCGAGGTGGACGCACTGTTGGCGCAGCTCAGCGCGTCCCGAGCGCAACTCGCGGTGCTGGCTGCCCGCATAGATGACGCGATGTGTAGCGACTGTCAGGCCCCGGCGCTCACCTGTTGTGACGCCCCGGCCGGCGCGTGGCAACCTTCTACCGGGAGGGAGGTGACCATGATGACACCAGGCGACTGTTCTTGCCCGGATTGCTGCCCCGCGGGCGGCTGCGACTGTGCCTGCTGCTAGCTTAGGCTAAGGGCGCAGGCGGGAGCGGGCGCTTTCGGGGGCCGCTCCCGCCTTCTGCCCTTCCGGGGAGTTTCTCCTTCCACCGCGTCTACTGCGCGTAAGGGCGCAGTGTTAGTGAGTTGGTCTTGAGCACCTGCGGGCTAAAGCCACGCAGCACCACCACACAAAACTGATGGGCAATGGCCTCGGCAGGGGAGTCCTGAGGGGACGGCGAGTCCTCTCAGGCAGGGGTGTGTGGTGTCCCCCACTTCGAGACCGTTGGGGTGGGCGGGCGGGAAGAGTCAACCCCTCTCCGAAGGCCGCGGTTCTACAGTAGTGCAGTAGTCCACCACCCGAACTCTGAGTCCTTACACTGCGCTGGGTGTCCGTCAGAGCCTTGCGCCTGTCAGTCAGCCGCAGAGACCCGTTCGCCCTGAGCTTGTCGAAGGGCCAGCGGTGGGGTGGTTCGACGAGCTCACCACGAACGGAATCAGGGGTGCAAGGCCCCCCCGCGAGACTTTGCCGCGTACCCCACTGCGCTGCTGAGGTTGACAGCGAGGGAAGGCAGGAAGCACGATCAGGGAACCGCTCGCGCCACCTGGCATGCCTTGACCGTTATCGCCGCGCCTTCTACCGATCTGCACACGCCTGCACCTTCCCCCGGATACCTACCCGCGCTGGACGTGGTCCGCGTGATCGCGCTCGCCGGTGTGGTGCTTACCCACGTCATTGCCTGGGCCGGGCGAGACACCGCCGAGGCTGATGTTTGGGGCCGCACCATCGAGCTGCTGGCTCGTTCCGGCGTTCCCTGCTTTCTGGTGCTGAACGGCATCCTCCTCGGTATGAATCGTGGTACGAGGCAGCAGCCGATGGAGTACTTGCGACGACGCTGGCTTCGGGTCGGCGCGCCGTGGCTGGTGGGTTTGCTGTGGATCAGCGATGGGATCAAAGGGCTGGCCGCGCCCGAGCCCGGGGATGTGTTGGCGGCGCTGAGCTTTGGGCCCGGTTATCTCTACTTTCTGCTGTTGGTGGTGCAGTTCACCGCCTTGGGCGCGTTTTGGCCCGCCGAACGCGGGCGGCGTATCATGCTGGCGGTGTTGTTGGCCGGCGCGCAGTTGGCCATCAACCAGGCCCGGCTTTTCGCGCCGGTGGATGCCTTGGGGACACTGCTGGAGGGCATCGATTTGCGAGCGTACGAACTCGCGCCCTATTGGGTGGGCACGTTTGCGGTGGGGGTTGCGATCGGCGGCTGCTTACCCCGGCGCCCGTCACCGCGATTGACCTTAGCCGTCCTGTTCTTGTGCGGGCTGTCGGGCTTGGGCTTGGTGTACGCGCCAGAGCTTGGCTGGTGGAATACCGACCGGCTGGACGGCGCACGCAGCCTGTTGCACCCGCTGTACCTGCCCTTCGCGGTGACTGAAGTGCTGCTGTTGTACTGGGGCGCCACGGCGGTCGCCGGCCACTGGGGTGCGCTTGCTGCCGCGGCGCCGGCGTTGGGCGAAGCGAGCTTCGGCGTGTACCTAGTGCAGCAGTACCCGCTGGAGTTGATCGGCCCGTTGTTTCAGACGGCCGATGCGCCGTGGCGGGTCTCCGATTCGTTGCCGGAGGCGTTGCCTGCGGTGCTTTGCCTCTACGCCTTCACCCTCAGCATATCCTTCGTGGCCACGTGCGCCCTGCGCCGCACTGCTTTCGGCCGGCTGATAAGCGGCGGCAGCACCCGGCGATCGGCGTAGGCATCGGCGCTGACAACCGGCTGGGATGGGCGCATACTGCGGGCATTCCCATGCCAGCCTCGTTAACGTGCACAGCCGCATGACCGCACCGCGCTCTTGACCGTCACCATCGATCGGCGGCCGTGGGAAGCGCGTCTGCCGTTCTTCTACGGGTGGGTCATAGTGGGCGTGACCTTCATGGTCGGCCTCATGAATTCCGGCCTCACCTGGGTGGCTATTGGCGTGTTTGCGCCCCCGATGGCCGAGGATACCGGTTGGAGCCGAGCTGCGCTGTTCAGTGGGCTGGTGCTGCGCAGCTACGTTGGGGCAGCGCTGGCGCCGGTAATCGGGCCCCACTTCGATAGTCCCCACGGGGCCCGCTGGCTGAGCGTCGCCTCGGGGGTTTTGATGGCGGTGAACGTGTGTACCCTGGCGTTTGTCCAGGCCGAGTGGCAGTTCGTGCTGCTGTTCGGTGGGGTGGGCGGTGTGGTGTCGGCCGGCCAGGCGGGTCAGCTCGGCGCGCTGGTGCCGAAGTGGTTCGTGCAGCGGCGTGGCACCGCGATGGCGGTGGCGACCACCGGCATCGGGCTGGCCGCGCTGCTGGTTGCCCCGCCACTGGCATTCCTGATCAGCGTGTTCGGCTGGCGTGGCGCCTGGGTGTGCGTGGGGGTTGCCACCTTCGTGCTGGCGGCCCTACCGGCCTTGCTCATTCGCCGGCAACCCGAGGATGTGGGGCTGCTGCCAGACAACGGTGTGAACTACGGCGCGAAGACCCGGCCCGTCGAGCGGAGCTATACCGTCTCCGAGACGTTCAGAACTCCCCAAGCCTGGCTGCTGCTGGCCGGTATATCCCTGGTATCGCTCTACACGGCGGGGCTTCCAACCAACATCCCCAGCATGTTAGAGGATATGGGCCAGACCCGAGACACCGCGGTGCTGGGCCTGACGGTGTACGGCGCTGGGTCGGTACTGGGTCGGTACCTGTGGGCATGGCCGGCGAACCGCTTTCATGTGCGGTGGGTCATGATCGCCATCACCGCGTACGGCGCGGTGATGTGCCCGCTGATTCTGGCGCTGCCCTCGCAGCTAGCCTTGGTGTACCCCTTGTTGGCGGGCCTGGGCATTGGCGGCAGCGCATCGGTAACGCAGTTGGTGTGGCCCGCGTACTTCGGCCGTGCCCATCTTGGCGCGATCACTGGCGCTGCCAGGTTGCCCATTACGCTGCTCGGCGGAGCCTCCTGGGTGGTGCTGGCGGTCAGTATGGATGTGTTTGGAGACTACGGCCCCGGGCTGTGGCTGATGAGCGGACTGTCGGCGGTAGGCGCAGTGCTGTTTTGGGTAGCCCGGCCAAGGGGCTCGGCTGAGCCAGGGTGAGGGTGACGGGCCGACAGCGCTAGACGAACAGCGGCTCCATCTGCAAGCGTTCCACCAGGCCCTGCAGGTCGCCGTCGGTCGAAGCCTGCTCGAACCGCTCCGCCGCGTTGAGTACGTGAGGCAGCAGGTGGATGTCTCCCACCGAGATGACGAAGATGCCGTCGCGTCCCAGCGCCCAACGGACCGCCAGCTCGATGTCTTTGGGGTCTTGCAGTGGCTGGTACCAGGTGGAGCTATAGCGCTCGCGCCCCATCCAGGGCCGGTAGGCGATGGACTTGATGGTCTGCAGGGCGATGTTGCGCTCGCGGCAGGTGGCCTGCAGCGCGTTGAAGTTCTCGGCGTAGTAGGCGCTCTGCATGGTGAGGTAGTTGTAGGGGCACAGCACCGAGTCGAAGTCGAAGCGAGTGAGGCTGCGGCGGTGGGTGGCCGCCACCTGCGCCCCGTGGCCGGTGATGCCGATGTGCTTGGTCAGCCCCTGCTCCCGCGCCTCCACGGCCGCTTCGATGACACCGCCGGGGCTGAGCGCGGTATCCCACTGGATGGGGTCTGAGAGGTTGTGGAACTGCCAGAGGTCAACGTGGTCGACGCCCAGACGGTCGAGCGACCGCTGCAACTCTTGGGAGGCCTCGGCCTTGCGTCGCTCGGCGGTTTTGGTGGCGAGAAAGAAGTGGTTGGGGTAGCGCTTCAACCAGGGTGCAATGCGCAGTTCGGCCTCGCCGTAGCTGGCGGCGACGTCAATGTGGTTGATGCCGTGCTCCAGCAGCACGTCGAGCGTTCGGTCGGCGTCGTCCTGCGTCACCCGGCCCAGCGATGCGCCGCCGAAGATGATGCGGCTGCTGGTGTGGCCGGTTCGGCCGAAGGGGAGTTGGGGAATAGCCATGGAGCGACCTCGCGAGAGTGGTGGCCCCATGGTAGGGCGTAGGATGGCGGGCCGTCCAGAGGCTGGGACAAGGAGGGTGCACCACATTGTTGTACGGCTGGCACGACATTGGCTCGTCGCCCTAAGGTTTTGGCTTGGTTAGCCTTCGGGGAGGCGCGTCTTTCC
>CAXNDA010000147.1:0-4828 GCA_964200875.1 Chloroflexota bacterium
CGGGGGGTGTCGCCCGGCCGATCACGATGGAAATACCGCCCGAGGCTGTGCGCTTTCTGGTGCCGGGTACTCGTGGCACAGATGGCCGATGCACTGGCCAGAGCATGAGCGGCGACATGATCCCGGGAGGCGGTAGCGGACGAGCAACGTTCCAGCTGGAGCAAAGCCAGGAGGCATGTGCGAGTATCTACGCATCGTGGCCCACCAAAGACGGCAGTTCGTTTAGCTCGAGTGGCGGCTTCCCGCCCTTCTTGCGTACCCCTACCCCCGCTCCCTGATGAAGTTGGCTTGGTTGGTGGCCGCCACCCGGTAGCCCTGCTGGCGCAGCAGGTCGATGGCGTCACCGCCGGCCCTATCCGCCGAACCGGTGAGCTGCTCGGTGATGACGAAGCGCGGCCACAGGCTTTGCGGGGCGTCCTGGAAGAACTTGGTGAGCACCGGGTACTCGTAGCCCTCGATGTCGAGCTTCATGCCCGCCACCGCAGTGATGCCCTGCTCCCGCAAGATATCCAGCAGCGGCTTGCAGGTGATGTCGACTCCCTCGGTGCTTTTCTCCCACAGCGTGCTGGAGCCGCGCCAGGGGAAGGGCCGCACCGCGAACTTCACCGTGCCCGCTTCATCCGACACCGCGAGGTTCAGGGGCCGCACCTGGGTCAGACCGTTGGTAGCCATCGTGTCGGCCATGCGCTTGTAGGTCTCGGGGGCGGCCTCCACGGCAATCACGGTGCCGGTCGGCCCGACCGCCCGAGCGGCGAACAGCGAGTAGAAGCCGACATAGGACCCGACATCCAGGAAGACGTCGCCAGGTTTCAGGTGCTGCGCGAGGTACTGCACGTCCACATAGTCCAGATCATGAGGTATGCGCAGCATCGCGCAGTCCAGGAACTCCGAGGGGTAGAGGCGCAGCTTGAACCCCAGCATGTCGGCTTCAACCACCTCGGTCGGGCGCCAGCGCTCGGCCGCCGCCTCGGTCGCCAGATAGTAGGCGAAGTAGCCGAGCGTGAGGGGTTTGCGCAGCCGTCGCAAGGCAGGATGCCGCCCCACCACGCCGTTTTTGCGGAGCAACGCCATAGCGGCCGCCTTACTAGTCGCGGCGTTCGCGTTGATCCACCCGTTGAACATGTCCCTATACCCCAAGTGCTGCCTCCCGGCGCGGTGCGTGGGCGTTCAACCCTCACTCACGCTCATTGTACCCAGGCCACGGTTCGGCTACCTACATCTCGGGCGGCCAACCGCAGGCGTAACGCCTCAGCGAACTAAGCGAAAATTATTGACAATGGGTGTGCTGGTGCATAGACTAGGTATTTACTAATGCCCCGTAATGTTTCTCCCCGAAACATCTAGCCCATCCTGGGAGATCGCGCGCCTTTTCTAGAGGTCGCGCCGTCTGGCGTTTGTTGTTCATGGTTCGTAGTCTTTGGAGAAGGAGCCTCACCGCATGGTGTCAATGACCCTGCCGGGCCGCCAGATGAGCCCCGTTCCCACCATCGCCAAGTCCTATTCACGCATCCCCGAGATGCATGCCATCCCGAACCTCATACGGGTGCAGCTCGATTCCTTCGATTGGTTCAAGCGGGAAGGGCTACGTGAGCTGTTCGACGAAATCAACCCCATCACCGACTTCTCGGGTACCCGGATGGAGTTGCGGTTCCTGGACTATGAGTTCCGAGCCTCCAAGTACAACGAGGCCGAGTGCCGGGCACGAGACATCACCTACGCCGCCCCGCTGTTCGTCAATACGCAACTGCTGATCAAGGATGGACCGGCGGCCGGCGAGCGCATCGAGCAGCCGATCTTCATGGGCGATTTCCCGCTCATGACCACCAACGGCACGTTCATCATTAACGGCGCAGAGCGGGTGGTTGTAAGCCAGCTCGTGCGATCTCCCGGCGTGTACTTCACACTGGAGGAGGACCCGGCTTCGGGTCGCAAGCTGTCGTACGCCAAGCTGATTCCCAACCGTGGCGCTTGGCTGGAGTTCGAGACCTCGAACCGTGATGTGCTTTCCGTAAAGGTTGACCGCCGCCGCAAGATTCCGGTCACCATGCTGCTGCGCGCCATAGGTATGGGCAGCGACGAAGAGATTCTGGCCGCTTTCAGTGACATCGACACCGGCGACCACCACTTCCTACAGTCGACCATCGACCGTGAGCCGACCAAGAGTCAGGACGAGGCCGTTCTGGAGTTCTATCGGCGCCTGCGCCCGGGCGACCCGCCCAACCGCGAGAACGCGGAAGCCTTGATTCAAGCGCTGTTCTTCAATCCCCGCCGCTACGACTTGGGCCGGGTGGGGCGCTACAAGCTGAACAAGCGGTTGGAGCACGACGTTCCGCTGGCGACCCGCACCCTGACCCGCGATGACCTGATGGCGATCTTGAGCCATCAGATCAGTCTGAACAACGGCAAGGGCCATCCCGATGATATCGACCATTTGGGCAATCGCCGGGTGCGCGCCGTGGGCGAGCTGATTCAGAACCAGTTCCGCATCGGTATTCTGCGCATGGAGCGGGTGATTCGCGAGCGCATGACCATCACGGACCCGGAGCAGGCAACCCCCAGCGCCCTGATCAACATCCGGCCGGTGGTCGCCGCCATCAAGGAGTTCTTCGGCGGTTCTCAGCTCTCGCAATTCATGGACCAGACCAACCCTCTGGCCGAGCTGACGCACAAGCGCCGCCTTTCGGCATTGGGCCCGGGCGGTCTGTCCCGCGACCGCGCCGGCTTCGAAGTACGCGACGTCCATCACTCGCACTATGGCCGCATCTGCCCCATCGAGACGCCTGAGGGCCCGAACATCGGCCTCATCGGCTCGCTGGCCACCTTCGGCCGGGTCAACGAGTACGGCTTCATCGAGACCCCTTACCGGAAGGTGGTCAAAGAGCTCCCGAGCGATAGCCTCGATCTGTCCGGCCGAACCCTCCGGGAGACCGTGACCGACACCGCCGGCAAGGAGCTGGCCGCGGCCGGCGATCTGGTCGACGATGCGTTGCTGGCCAAGCTGAAGAATGAGCCGAAGCAGCTCATCAAGATCGCGCCCTACGCCTCCGAGGAAGCCGAGTACCTCTCGGCCGATGTGGAGGACCGCTACACGGTCGCCCAGGCGAACGCGCTGCTGGACTCCAAGGCCCAGTTCGTGCAGACCCGGGTGGAGGGCCGCCACGCCCACACGTTCGTGCAGGAACCGCCCGAGCGCATGGACTACATGGACGTTTCGCCGAAACAGATCGTGAGTGTGGCGACGTCGCTCATTCCGTTCTTGGAGCACGACGACGCCAACCGCGCGCTCATGGGTTCGAACATGCAGCGTCAGGCCGTGCCGTTGCTGCGGCCCGAGGTCCCCTTGGTGGGCACCGGTATGGAACGCCGCACGGCGTGGGACTCGGGCCACACCATTCTGGCGCGCACCGATGGCGTGGTGACCAGCGTGACTGCCAATGAGGTGGTGGTGACCGACGCTGAGGGGAAAGCCTATCCCCACTCACTGGTGAAGTTCCGCCGCACCAACCAGGGCACCTGTTTCTCGCAGCGCCCCATCGTCATGAAGGGCCAGCTGGTCAAGGTAAACACGCCGCTGGCCGACAGCTCCTCCACTGACCAGGGCGAGCTGGCCCTGGGCCAAAGCCTGCTCTGCGCCTTCATGAGCTTTGAGGGCTACAACTTCGAGGACGCGATCATCCTGAGCGAGCACGTCAGCCAGGAAGACAAGTTCACGTCGATTCACATTGAGAAGCACGAGACCGAGGCCCGAGACACCAAGCTCGGCCCTGAGGAGATCACCCGGGACATTCCCAACGTGGGCGAGGAAAGCCTGCGCGACCTCGACGAAGAGGGTATCATCCGCGTCGGCGCCGAGGTGGGACCGGGCGACATTCTGGTCGGCAAGATCACGCCGAAGGGCGAGACCGAGCTGACCCCGGAAGAGAAGCTGCTGCGAGCCATCTTCGGCGAGAAGGCCCGCGAGGTGAAGGACACGTCGCTACGGGTACCGCACGGCGAGCACGGCAAGGTTATCGCGGTACGGGTGTTCACCCGCGACGAGCATCCCGAGCTGCCGGCCGGCGTGAATAAGCTGGTGCAGGTAAGCATGGCCCAGCGCCGCAAGGTGTCGGAGGGCGACAAGATGGCGGGCCGGCACGGCAACAAGGGTGTCATCTCTCGCATTATGCAAGTGGAAGACATGCCACGCTTGGCCGACGGCACCCCCGTCGAGATCATCCTGAACCCCCTGGGCGTCCCCTCTCGTATGAACGTGGGTCAGGTGCTGGAGACCCACCTGGGTTGGGCGGCCAAGAAGCTCGGCTTCCGCGTGCAGACGCCAGTGTTCGACGGCGCGACCGGCGAGGCCATCGAGGATGCGTTGGGTCGCGCCTGGCTGCTCGATGAGGGACAGGCGCACCTCAGTGGTCCCCGTAAGCTGGAAGAAGCGGTGGAAAACCAGATACTGGCTGCCCGCCTGTTCATTACTGCTCAGGGTTATGACGCCGAGAAGGTGTTCGACGAGTCGTTTACCGGATATGCCAAGGAAGTCTGCGAACGCGTGTGGCTCTCGCAGCAAGGCGTTGAGGCCAGCAAGCTCTCCTTCGAGGAGATTCACCCCACCATCGACAAGCTGTGGCACGAGCGACGGATCGCCTCCCCCATCACCGGCAAGGTGACGCTGTATGACGGCCGCACCGGCGAACCCTTCGACCAGCCGGTCACGGTTGGCTACATCTACATGCTCAAGCTTGTCCACTTGGTGGAGGACAAGATTCACGCACGGTCCACCGGCCCATACTCGCTCATCACCCAGCAGCCGCTGGGCGGCAAGGCCCAGTTCGGCGGCCAG
>CAXNDA010000148.1:0-4797 GCA_964200875.1 Chloroflexota bacterium
CCTTCTACGCCAGCATTCACCTGTTCGCCAATGGCCGGGAGCTTGAGATAGACTCCCGCCCCAGCGATGCCCTCGCCCTAGCCGTTCGGGTTAACGTGCCCATCTACGCCGAAGAAGAGGTGCTCGATAAGGCTGGCGTACTGCTCGACCCGGAAACCGGCAAGCTCCAGATGAAGGCCGCTGATGGCTCCCCTATCGTCGACGAAGAAGAGCGGAAGCGCTTGGGTGCGTTCGCTGACTTCATCAACACGCTCGATCTGGAAGACTTCGAGAAGCGGCAACCGGGCACTGCCTAGCCCCACGCTTCTGCCCGCCCCGCCCGAGCCCGAACTCCTCGGAACCAGCGGTCCCCTCCATTGACGCCCTTCCTCGCCTTCGTCATCGCCTTCTTCCTCAGTTACTTCGCTACCCCCGCGGCGACGTGGTTCGCGAGGCGCTATGGCTTCACCGACCGCCCGCACCCACGGCGGCAACCTCCGCTGAAGCCGCGGCTCGGCGGTGTGGCCATCTACCTGGCATTCGTCGTGGCCGTCGCCGTGGTGTATCCCATGATGCCCGACCGCACCCAGGTGGAGACCCTGAAGATGGCCGGTATAGCCGCCGGTGGCCTTGTGGTGGTGCTGGTGGGCGCCATAGACGACAAGTTCGAGTTGCCGCCGATCGCGCAGTTCGCCGCGCAAGTGGCGGCAGCTATCATCGTCGCCGCAGCCGGCGTGGTCATCGACCAAGTCACCAACCCCTTCGCCGGCACGGTGGAAGACAGCCTGGTGCATTTCCCCGGCTGGTTCGCCATGGTGTTCACCGTGTTCTGGGTTGTGGGGGCCATGAACACCATCAACTTCCTCGACGGTGTCGATGGTTTGGCAGCCGGGGTGGTGGCGGTAGCAGCCCTGGTGCTGGCCACCCACAGCTTTCTGCTGGGTCAGCTCACCATCATGGTGCTGCCGCTGGCAGTCGCCGGGGCTTGCCTTGGTTTCCTGCCCTTCAACTTCTATCCCAGCAAGGCGACGCTTGGCTCCTGCGGCTCGCTGTTCTTGGGTTTCGCCGTAGCCGCGATGTCGGTCGCGGGAGGCACCAAGGCCGCGACGCTGCTCCTGGTGCTGGGCCTTCCCGTCGTCGATACCGGGTGGACCATTGCTCGCCGGGTGCTGAGCGGTCAGTCGCCCTTTGCCGGTGACCGCAGTCACCTGCACCATCGCCTGTTGAGCCTTGGCCTGAGCGAAACCCAGATTGTGCTTGGCATGTACGCAGCGTCGCTGGTACTGGGCATGCTCTCGCTGGCGCTCTCCACCCGAATGGCGAAACTGTACGCCATCGGGCTGATGACGGTGGCAACACTGGTACTGGTTGCCACGCTCGCCTATCTCACGCAGCGCCGCCGTCAACCGTCGTCCCGCTCCCAGGAGTAGCACCGCCTTCCGCCGGCGCCATCAAACGCTCGGTGGCCATCGGGGGTAGTGGCATCATTCCACTAAACGAGCGCCGAAGGCCGCCAGAGCCCCGCCGGTCGCCTGCCGGACCTGTAACGCACCCTGGCTGGGGGCGTTTGAAAGCCTGACAGGCCTCCACGCTCAGGCGTGCTGAGCCCCCGAGAGAGGCCAACGACCAAATGCAGCGCCCTGGCCCGCAGCAACACGATCATCACAGCGCCCGGTCCCAACGGGCCACTCCCGCCGGCCACGTCGCTGAGGGTGAGGCGATCTACGGTGCCGGTAATCAGGCGCTGCTGGCCCTGGCGCAAGCGGGTACAGTGGTCCTGCCCCCGGCGCTGCGCGGCAATCAGGCGTTGCAGCGGATGGCGGCGCCGGCCCCGCCCGCCTGGGCGCGCCCCGGAACCCTCACGCTGGCGCGCCTGAGTTCGCGGCAGCGCGCGGTGACCGTTCAACGCCACTCCTCTTGGGAGCATCGGATGCTGGGCGACACCGACCCGCGCAAGCTGGCCATGATGGGCGCCGCACAAGACGCGTTCGGCCCGGGCATGATTGTGGGCAACGACGACACCGGGTACCAGACCATTACCCGCTCTCACATTCAGCACGCACTGGAAGAGGAGATCGGGCGGCTCGAAGCCTTCCGCACCTCCGACCTCTTCAGGGATCGTCAACTCTCGGCGGAAACCGCCGCGGCCGCTGAGGCGCAGATTCGGCAGTGGGGCATGGTCCCGGTGCGCGTGCCCACCCTTGGCGGCGGGTTCGAGGTGCTGAGCTACGGCGAGATGAACACCATGGCCGACCTGTTTGGCAGCATGGACGACATGAAGAAGCACGACCCCGAGAATCTGCACAAGCTGGTGCAGGGGGTGCGCCAGCAGAGTTTGCACAACGTTGTGGGCGTGTACGAGCGTTTCACCGGCCAGAAGCAGAAGCGCAAGGACTTCAAGGGGGCCATCGGCAGTAAGGGCGAGACGGCGGTGCCCGGCCAGGGGATGCTGGGCCCAGGCGCACGCGGTGAACTGGCGCTGATGGGCAAGCTGCCCGGAGGCAAGAAGGAAGCAACGGGCGGTGACGAAGAGAAGAGCTACACCGGGGGCTTGGCGCGCAACGCCTGCCACTTTGCGCCGGAAAGCTGGCACGCCTGGGCCGACCATCACCAGAAGGCGCAGGCGTTGGCCACCCAAGCCTTCACCAAGAAGCAGGAAGCTATCGCATTGCGCGCCCAGGCCGCCGCCGACGCCGCCAGCGCCGATGGTTTCAACGGCCTTGCCCGACAGGCCGACCTCAAGGCGGAAGAGCTGACCAACGAGGCCATGCTGACCAACGGCTTCGGCGACCATTTCCTGCAAGACTCCTTCGCGGCGGGACACTTGATCAACAAGACCGAGATCATGAAGTGGTACGTCACCTGGCTCGACGCCAATCCGCTGTTCGCCGAGGGCAGCGTGACCGCCAAAGGCGTCAACTCCACCCGCCGGGTGCCCTCGGAAGCCGCGGTCTGGGGCCCAGCGCAGGCCATGACCGGCCAAAAGGGCTTGGGGGTGGGAACCGGCCGCTATGACACCGCGACCGTGGGCACGGTGAAGCCCAACGATCCCCAATCGGTGGAGAATATGGAGGGCGATTGGGAGGGGCGGTTCAAAGCGCTCGGCCTAAAGGCGCCGGCCTCGGTGCTCAACGGCACGTCGAAGAAGTTCCTGGTGTGGTGGCAACGCCAGGTCATCGCCAACCGCAGCAATGCCACGCTGACCATGAACAGCAAGCAAGTCACGAAGGCCGCTGCCGGTTGCGGCCTCAGCGAGCCGCAGGTCTTAACGTCGCTCACCAACCTGCTGGGCGATAGCGTGGCGGTGCATGAAAGCAAAGACAAGTACACGCTGCGCGAGGTGTGGCTCCCTGGCAAGTCGCAGGAGGAGCAGCGCGCGTTCGCCGATGCTACACGCGAGAGCGCCGACCCGGCCCAGCAGGCGGCTGCCGCCGCGATGTACCAGCGCGCCGCCGAGCGGGCAACGCTGAAAGACTTCCATCAGTTCCTGAACAGCGCTATGCTGCAGGCCGCCACCAACATCCTGCACGACATCTTCTGCAAGAGCGGGCTGACGGTGCTTTCGGCGGCCGAGACGCTGCCCTACAAGATCTACGGCGACGATGCCATGCTGGGCGCCGAAAGCTCGAAGGGCGTGGAGATCTCCGCCATCACCTCCAACATGTCACGCGACAACATCTTGCAGATTGCTGCAACTGGGCGCGAGAAGCACGCGATCACCGCCATCTCCAGCCGCTTCCCCAACAGTGTGCAGGTGGACGTGAGGGGCTCGAAGCAGACGCTGACGCTGGAAAACTGGCATGCGGGCGGGGTGCTGAAGAACTTCTGCGAGACCAAGGTGTTCCCCGAGGGCACCAACACCATGAAGTCGTACGCTGCCTCGGGCATCACCTCCAGCACAACCGGTCGCGGGGCCGATGAGCGCCTCAACGAGCTGACTTCCAAGGTCTCCAAAGACGCGTTGAAGCCCAGCGAGCACTCCGGCGAGGCGTTCTAAGCGCCGCGCTGCCGTCATCTCGACGCCAGAAGGCAGTCAAGGCGCCCCGCCAGCGGATCTCGCGGACTCGGCATGATCGATGAATCAATGAGCAGCCCTTCCAACACTTACCAAACGTAAGCTATACTACGGCCATCTCGTGGAACGGAGGCGTCCGATGGAAATCAAAGAACTAGGCCACGTTGTGCTTTGGGTGCGCGATATGGACAAGAGCCTTCACTTTTACCGCGACGTGCTCGGCTTTCGCCACATTGGGGGCGATGGCCGCAATGCGGCGGCTTTCGCAACGCCGCGCACGCATCATGAACTGCTGCTGCTGAACGTGGGCCACGACGCCGAACCGGTCCGACAGACCCGCCGCGCCGGCATGTACCACTTCGGCCTGAAGGTGGGCACGACCGATGAGGAGTTGAAGGAGGCGATCCGCACCTGTACCGACAACAATGTCGAGATCGTCGGATCGTCGGACCACGGCGTGACCCACAGCCTGTACATCAAAGACCCTGACGGCAATGAGCTGGAGCTGTACATTGATGTGCAACCCGAGCTGTGGCGCACCGACCCCAGCGCATTCAACCAACCCACCCGGCCCCTAGTGCTGAACTAACGCTCCTTCCGGTTCGCGTCATGGCGTAAGCTGTGTCCAACTCGATAGGGGGATACGGCTATGCAGATAGGTGTGGGACTTCCACGGGGCGCGATGATGCTTGACCCCGGCGCCATGCGAGCATTTGCCCGCGGTGTCGAGGCCGCGGGCTTCGACTTCATCACCAGCGGCGAGCGGATCATCGACAAGGATCGCATGGGCGCCCGCGAGCCTT
>CAXNDA010000149.1:0-4772 GCA_964200875.1 Chloroflexota bacterium
CAGGCTCAGACAGGCACCGGCAAGACGGCGGCGTTCGGCATCCCCATTATCGAGCGCTGTCCCTCGGGCGGCGACCACCCCACCGCCCTGGTGCTGGCCCCCACCCGCGAGCTTGCCATTCAAGATGCCGAGGCGATTCACGTGCTGGGCCGGTTCAAGTCGATCCGCGTGGCGCCCATTTACGGCGGCCAGCCCATCGAACGCCAGTTGCGACTGCTGCGACACGGCACCGATGTGGTGGTGGGCACACCAGGCCGCATCATGGACCACCTGCGGCGGGGCACGCTGTCGCTCGAGCACATCAAGATGGTGGTGCTCGACGAAGCCGACATCATGCTGGACATGGGCTTTGTCGAGGACATGGAGTACATCCTGGACCTGATGCCGGCAGAGCGCCAAACAGCGCTGTTCTCGGCCACCATGTCACCTCGCATTAGCGCGCTAGCCCGTAAGTACCTGCGCGACCCCAAGCAGCTTTCGGTATCGCACGAGAAGTTGACGGTCACCGAAATCCGCCAGGTGTGTTACGAGGTGCTCGGCCCGCACAAGCTGGATGCCCTAACCCGCATCCTGGACATGGAAATGCCATCCTCGGCGATTATCTTCGCTCGCACCAAACGCGACGCGGGTGAGCTGGCCGACCAGTTGGCAGGCTTGGGGTACGTTGCCGAGCCCATCCACGGCGACCTGAGCCAGATGGACCGCGACCGCGTGATGCGCCGGTTCCGCGATGGCGTGGTTGAACTGCTGGTAGCGACCGACGTGGCCGCGCGTGGTCTCGACATCCCCGACGTGAGCCACGTCATCAACTTCGACGTGCCGACCGACCCGGAGGCCTACGTCCACCGCATCGGCCGCACCGGCCGGGCCGGCAAGAAGGGCGAGGCCATCACGCTGGTCACGCCGCGCGAGCGGGGCGCACTCCGCCTGATCGAACGGCTTACCAGCGTGCGTTTGAAGATCGGCAAGCTGCCGACCGCTGCTGACGTGGCCGAACGCCGCCGCAGCGCGCTGAAAGAGACGCTGCGGGCGACGATTCGCGACACCGACCTTCAGCCTTACCTCCTAGTGGTAGAGGAGCTGGCCGAGGATTACGATGTCGCCGAGATTGCGGCCGCCGCCCTCAAGCTGTCCGGCGACCTTGAGGTCAAGCGCGGCGAATCCTTCGACAGGAACCTCGCTCCGGCCGACCAGATGCCCGAGGACGGCCAGAAGGCCGAGCCTGGTATGGTGAAGCTGTTCCTGAACATCGGGCGAGCTGACGGCCTGCGCCCCACTAACCTGGTGGGTGCTCTCGCCAACGAGGCCAAGATACCGCCGCGTATAATCGGCGCTATCGACATCTACGATACGTTCACCTTCGTGCAGGTGCCGAAGGCTGCCGTGAACCAAGTGGTGCAGGCATTGCAGCGCACGAACCTGATGGGCCGCCGCATCAACGTCGACGTCGCCCGGCCAAGAACGGCGCGCCGGTAACGGTTCCGTCTTAGCTACGCTGGCGCCTGAGCCCAAGTACTGGGTGCACGCCGTCCTGCGTGCCCGCTTGAGCCACGCCATGGTAGCTGTTGCTTGAGCTTGTCGAAGGCATCAGCGGCGGGGCTCGGCACCAGCGTCTGCGATGCCCGACGGCCTGATGGCTTCGACGTCGGTCAGTCAACAGGCCTGGGTCGCGCCGGCGTTCTGCGTGCCCGCTTGAGCCATGCCATGGTAGCTGTTGCCTGAGCTTGTCGAAGGCATCAGCGGCGGGGCTCGCCACCAGCGTCTGCGATGCCCGGCGGCCTGATGGCTTCGACGGGGCTCAGCCAACAGGCCTGAGTTCTCGCCATCCTGCGTACCGCCCTGAGACATGCCATGGTAGCTGTTGCCTGAGCTTGTCGAAGGCACCAGCGGCGGGGTTCGCCACCAGCGGTGGGGTTTCCCCCCGGGCGTTTGCCCCGCCCGACGGCCTGATGGCTTCGACGGGGCTCAGCCAACAGGCCTGGGTTGTGTGCCTAGGCGTTGCTACCGGGCCTGGTTCTTCGGTGGCCGTCCGCTGCCGGCGGGGCCGGCGAATGCTTGTGCTACCTCAAGGAATCGCTGGGCGGTGGGACCGGATGCCGTCAACGCCGTATCGGACCAGTGAATGCGCTGGGTGACCACTCGGCAGAACTCACCCGCAGTCCCGGTGATCCGGTCCGGCGCGTCCTCGGGCCCCCAGGCCCAGTGAGCCCCGGAGGGCGAGTTCAGCTCGACCCGCAACGCGACCGCCGGCGGCTCCAAGCCGTGGGTGCGGAAGGCGAAGTCGCGGGTGATGAATCCCAGGTGCGCAATGCTCTTCAGCCGGTCGGTGTCGGCGGCCGGAGCCTCGGCCGCCTCGTGGATGTCCAAGCCGTGTGACCAGTGCTCCATCAGCCGCGCTGTGGTGAATGAGACCACGCTCATTTCACGGCCGGCCCAGGGCAATCGCTCGTCGCCGCTATAGGTCGCCAGCGCTGCGAGCATCCGGTCTCCGGCCTGCTGCCACCAAGCCAGCACCTCGGTACCGGCTCGGCCACGCCAGTCCTTCATGCCGGGGGTCAGCACCTCGCCCGGCACGCGGCGGCCGCCGCCGCCGGTTTCGAGGGCCTGGCGTTCAGCGATGGCGGCGGCGTGCTCGTCGGTCTCGGCTAAATGCACCACGCAGTCCCGCAGCAGCCAGCCGTCGGCGGGGCTCGGCCGGTCCCAGGCCTCAGGCAAGAGGCCTGCCAGTACGCGCGCGGTCTCGGCCCGCTCGCCCGCGAGGTCGTTCAGCAGTTGGCGATAGATTTCGTTCATCACGTCAGTGCCCCCGCGATAGCGAACTCGGTGATCTGGTCTTCGGTGTAGCCGAGAATGGTTCGCAGCACCCACTCGGTGTCCTCGCCAAGCGATGGCGCAGGCTTGTGCAGCATCTCGCGCTTGGCCGAGAACCGAGTAATGAACCCGTCGTAGGGGATGGGCCCCACCTCCGATTGGTTGAGCGTCACAAAGAACCCGCGCGCCGCAAGCTGGGGGTCGCCCACCAGCTCGGTCGGCCGCTGCACCACCGAGGCGGGGATGCCGGCCGAAACCAGGAGCTGCTCCAAGTCGCGTCGCTCGAAGCTGGCGGTCCATGGGCGCAACGCGGCGTCGATGGCGTCGCTCAGCCGCTGTCGCTCGGCGAGCGAAGCGAACTTCGGATCGGCGAAGTCATCCAGGGGCGCCAGCTTCAGCAGCGCCTGCCACTGCTCCGCGGTCTCCACCGAGAGCGCGAGGTAGCGCTCGGTTCCGGCGGTCGGGTAGACCCCGTTGGGACACGCCGTCCACGAACCGTGCGCAGCGCGGCCTGCCGTCCGCCCGTTCACGGTTTGGTCCAGCACCAGCGGCTCGATGAAGCGGATGGCGGCCTCCACCTGGGACACATCGATGTGTTGACCCAGGCCGGTCTTGCGCCGCTCGAGAATCGCCGCTGCCAGCGCAGCGACGCCGAAATGCGGTGCGATGACGTCGCTATAGGGGCCCACCGGCCCGCAAGGCGCGCGGTCGGGCCAGCCGGTGATGCCGTGGAGGCCCGACATCGCGGCGCCGTGGGGGCCGTACCCGGCGAAGGGCGCCCAAGGACCGGTCTGGCCGTATAAACAGGCACTCAACATAACGAGGCCGGGTTTTGTTTTGCTCAGGGTTTCGTAGTCCAGGCCCAGCCGTTTCATGGTGCCGGGGGTGAAGCTTTCGATGACGACGTCGGCCCACTCCACCACCTCGTGGGCGAGCTTCCGGCCCTCGGGCGTGGCCATGTTGAAGGCGGCGCCGTACTTGGAGGTGTTGAGGTTATTCACCCAATGGCTGCGGTTGGGGCCGGGCAGGTTGTCCTTGAACGGGACCAGCGTCCGCACGTAGTCGATGCGGGTCTCGGACTCGATGCGGACGACGGTGGCGCCGTGGTCGGCGAAGGCCTTCGCCGTCATGGGGCCCACGGCCACCCAACTGAAGTCGGCGATCTTGATGCCGGCGAAGGCCTCGCCCGGACGATCTGCGGTGGCCGGCGCCGGGTTGGGTTGGGGCGGGAGAGAGAGCCACTGGCCCACCTTCGCCTGATGCTCGCCGAGGGCCGGTGCGGGACCGCGGATTTCGATGGAGGCGCGCGATGAGCGGGGCACCGGGCCGGGATGCAGGTAGTCGCCCACCTGCTGCCAGAAGTCGCGCGCCTGGTAGTGATCGATCTGCAGCAGGTCGGCGGTGGTGTTTACCGGGCCCAGGTGCACGTCGCTCACCCGCGCCCACTCCATCAGCTGCACCTTGGTGTGGGCTAGGAAGAACGCCTTCACGGCGCCGAATACCAGGTCCTGCTCTGCGGCCGGCACCTCGCCATCAATCAAGCGCCGGGCCCACGCGCCATAGTCGATGGTGGTAAGAGCGGGGTCGAGGGGCGCCGCTGCGGCCAACGCCGGCAGCACGCTGACCGGCATCGCCGCCATCAATTGGCGGATGCTGGTGTTGGTCATCACCACGTGGCCGTCGGCGCAGGCAAACGCACCTGAGCCCTGGGCGCGCCGCACCGCGTTGGGGTCGCCCCGGTCATCGCCTTGGCCTGGAGGGTCGCCGCCGGTGTTCGACGGGTAGCCTGTGTAGCTCATCAGCGTCCAAATGATGCCTTCCTGCATCGAGGTGTCGAGCCGCTGGCCGAGGCCGGAGAGTTCCCGCTCGTTCAGGGCGATGATGCAGTCGGCCGCGGCGCGGGCTGCGGTGTGGAACGCCGCCTGCGGGTACCCGACCGGGAGCGGCGGCCGGTCGCGGTC
>CAXNDA010000150.1:0-4576 GCA_964200875.1 Chloroflexota bacterium
GAGAGCGCCTGGCCGACGGGGGCGTCGGGCGGCAGCACCATGATCCCCTCGTGGTCGGCCGAGATGCCCAGCTCGTCCTCGGCGCACAGCATGCCATCGGACTCCACACCGCGGATGGCGCGTTTGGCCAGCCCCTCGGGGATGGTGGCCAGCTTGGCGCCGATGTCGGCGAAGGGCACCCGCTGCCCCACGGCGATGTTCGGCGCGCCGCACACCACCGTGCGCTCGGCCGCGCCGGTATTCACCGTGGCCAGCCGCAGCCGATCGGCGTTGGGGTGCGGGCCAATGCTCCGAATCTCGGCGATGGTCACGCCGTCGAAGGCGCCCACCCGGTGGATCTCTTCGACCTCGGTGCCGGCGGCGGTGAGCTTAGCGGCCAGCTCATCCACGGGAATCGCCACGTCGACATAGTCGCGCAGCCACTTGATCGAGACTTTCATAGTTTGTCCGGTAGGTAGGGGAGTGTCTCCCAATGATACATGGGGGAGGCGGGGACGAGGGAGTGGGGGACTAGTTGATCCCGGCGACCAGCGCAGCCCTTGCGGAGGTTGAGAAGTGCCGCTCTAAGCTTGCCTCACGCCTACGCCGCCAGGCGCTGCTTCGCGGCCGCCAGCGTGCGGCGGAGGTGGGTGAGGTCGCTGGGGCCATCGAGCGAGGCAGCGAGCATGGCCTCGAAGTCGTCGGCCGAAAGCGGCTTGCCGAAGAGGTAGCCCTGACCGCGGGGGCAGCCGAGGTCGCGCAGCATGTCCCACTGCTCTTGGGTCTCGATGCCCTCGGCCGTGACTTTCAGGTGCAGGGCGTTGGCGAAGCTCATCATGGCCTGCACAATGGCGGTGTCGGTGGGGTCTTTGCCCAGGCCGTCCACGAAGGACTTGTCGACCTTGACGGCGTTGACCGGGAACTGCTTGAAGTACGTCAGCGCCGAGTGGCCCACGCCGAAGTCATCGATGGCCAGATTGAACCCGGCGTCCCGCAGCGCCTGCAGCGCGCCCACGTTGGAGTCGGCCATATCGATAGCTGTCTGCTCGGTGATCTCCAGCGTAATGGCGTTGGTGCTGGCGCCGGTGAGCTGCATCGCCTCCATCACGCGGGCGGCTAAGTTATCGTGCTGGAACTGCTTCGGCGAGAGGTTCATGTTCATGGTGAGCTGCCTGTCGGACCCCGCCAGCTCTTGCCAGGCGTGCAGCTGGCGGCCGGCCTCTTCGTGGGCCCAGCGCTCCATCTCAACGATGAGGCCGGTCTCTTCGGCCACGTCGATGAACTTGTCGGGAGTTAGGAAGCCGCGGGTGGGATGCTGCCAGCGCATCAGCGCCTCGGCGCCGGCCAGCATGCCGGTGGCGAGGTCCATCACCGGCTGGTAGTAGAGGCGAATCTGCCCGCCCGACACGCACTGCCGCAGGTCGGTCTCTACCTGCATCCGCTCCCATGCATGTTGCAGCAGGTCTGGGGTGTACAGGGCGTACCGGTTCTTGCCGGCGCTCTTGGCCTTGTACATGGCGAGGTCGGCGTTGCGCACCAACGTGCCCGAGGTCATGGTGCCGGGGGTAGCGGTAGCAATGCCGACACTGGCGTGTACCAGGTGCTCACGCCCGCTGATATGCATTGGGCGGCTGAGGCGATGGAGGATGCGTTCGGCAGTTGCTGCCACCGTGTCGGCGTCCTGACCCTCGGGCAACAGCACACTGAACTCGTCGCCGCCCAGGCGGGCCACGGTGTCGTTCGGGCGCACGCTGGTGAGCAGGAGTTCGCTCACCCGAACCAGCAGCTCATCGCCCGCGCTGTGGCCCAGCGTGTCGTTCACGACCTTAAAGTCATCGAGGTCAACGAAGAGGACGCCGACCGTCTCGCCCTCGGACTGCCGCCCGGCCAGAGCGCGGTCGACCCGCCGGAGAAACAGCGATCGATTCGGGAGGTTCGTCAGCGCGTCGTGCGATGCACGGCGTTCGAGTTCGCCGAGGCGCGACTCGAGCTGGGCGGCCATGGTGTTTACCGCAGTGCCCAAGTGGGCCAGTTCTCGAATCTCGCCCACCTCGACGCGTTCGTCGTAGTGCCCCCTGGCGATGCTCACGGTAGCGCCGACAATACGCCCGATGTTCCGATGGAAGCGACTGGCCAACAACCACGCTATGGTTACCAAGGCGATGGCTAGAACCAGCGTCACCAGCAGGCGAATGCGATTGATAACGTCGGCAACGGCCTCACTCTCCGTTGTCGGTACCAGGGCTACCACAAAGCCTCCCGAAACCAGCGGCCGGCCGACCACCTGATACTGGCCTCCCAACGCCGCATCGAGGGGTGAGAGATTGGCGAGGTCATAGCCGCCGGCCGCCAGCGCTTGACCAACCTCTGTGCTGGCCGATGTGGTGAAGATGACACGACCTTCAGAGAGCAGGGCGAGGTCGATCGCGTTGCTGGTAGACAGCTCAACCGGCTGCGATACGACAACCACACCGAGAATGCCTTGCGGGCGTGGAATGGTGCTGGCCGCGTGGACCATGAGACCGGCGGGAGATACAAGCGCCTCAGTGGCGTGCCCACCCGCTAAGGCGCGCTGTATCAACGCCTCTGAAGGGGCGCGCTTGCTGGGTTCATCGGCAGTCTCCACCGCCGCACCCGTGGGGTCGTACAGCCGCAAACCTGCAACGTTGTGTACGGCGCGCAGCCGGTCGAGGGCGCCATCGGCTGTTGCCGGGGAACGTGCAGCGAGCATTTGACCAATGGGGGGCTCGTGCGAGATCGCGGTTGCGAGCGCGCCCATAGCCTGCTCGCGGTCGGCAATGCGCTCCACCAAGCCGTCCAGCCGCGTGTAGCCGCGCTGCTCGATGAGGCCGCGCACATGGGCCTCGGCCACGTATGATTCCAGGAGTTGGATGACGCCGACCGCCAGCAGGGTGCCGAACACCAGCGGCACCAACAGCCCGGGCAGCAGGCCATAGTGGGCAGGAGACACCAACCCCAGGATGCGGCTACCGACCACCGCCAGGTTTTTCGCCAGTACGGCCATTGCTTCAGTACACTCAGCGCGAGCGGGTGAGACTACGCGGCGCGGTCGCCGTCATCCACCACTATCGGCGCAACGCTGCGCTCGCCAAGGGAACGCTACCTTGGTATTGCAGGCTCGACGGGTGAGCGGCTGCCCCTAGTACTGCTTCTGCTTATCGATCAGGCCCTCCAGCGGCTCGCTGTTGCGGAGGTGGCGCAGGTTGCGACAGAAGCGGTCGACGGCGCGCTGGCCGCGGTGCGGGGTGCCGCCGGCGGTGTGGCACCCGATGATCACGTTGGGCATGCCCCACAGCTCGCTATCGGCGGGCAGCGGTTCACGCGGCGTCACGTCGAGCCCCGCCGAGTGCAGGATGCCCTCCTTCAGCGCCCGCACCACGCCCTCCTCGTGCACAATCTCGCCGCGGGTCACGTTGATCAGGATGCTGCCGCGCTTGAAGTGCGTGAAGCGATCGTAGTCGAACAGGTCCTTGGTCTCGGTGGTCAGCGGCAGGCAGCACACCACCACGTCGCTTTGCGCCAGCATGTCGTCCAGCCGGCCGGCGTGGGTAAGCTCGGCCACGAACTCGGGCTTGGCCACCTCTTCGACGTCGACCGCCAGTACACGCATGCCGAACGCCTCCGCCCGCTTAGCCACCGCTAAGCCGGTGCCGCCCAGACCCACCACACCCATGGTCAGGCCACTCAGCTCCCACATATCAC
Organism: Chloroflexota bacterium; assembly: GCA_964200875.1. Taxonomy (GTDB): domain Bacteria; phylum Chloroflexota; class Dehalococcoidia; order SHYD01; family SHYD01; genus SHYE01. The sequence continues at coordinate 3,703 of CAXNDA010000150.1, forward strand.
GACGGAACACTGCGCGGTCCTCTACCCAGCCCTCCAGCGGCGCTAGGTCTTTGATCTTGCGGGTGAAGGCCAGCAGCAAGCCGAACGCGTGCTCGGCCAGCTGATTCCCCCCGATGCCCTTCTCGCTGGCCAGCGGCACCGGGCTGTTGATGAACTCTGGGAACATCATGCTGTCGACACCGGCCGAGAGGCTCTGCACGTACCGCAGTTTCGGCATAGCGTTGTAGACCTCGCGGGGGATGAGGCCGAGCGCGATGTCGGCCTGCGGCGCGAACGCGAGTTGCTCCTCCAGCGTGCGGCAGACCTCGACGCGGCTGCCCGGGCCGGCGGCGTCGAGCATCGCGGCGCGGTGCTCGTCGGAGAGCTGGCCCAAGACGACGGGGTTGGGAATCATCAGGATGTTCATGAGTGGCGCGACCTCGGTGGACGATAGTAGGCCCCAGCGGCGTGCATTAGTGTACAGCAAGCGCTGGCCGCGGTAGCGTGTGCCAGTTGATGGTAGTGAATCGACCGCCGGAGGAACGCCCATGCTGGAGACTGCGCCCCGCACCAAGATTGTGGCCACCCTTGGCCCCGCTACCCGGACGCCGGAGAGCATCGCCGCCCTTATCGAAGCGGGCGCCAGCGTGTTTCGCCTCAACTTCTCGCATGGGACGCGGGCGGAGCACGAGCGAACCTTTGAGACGGTCCATCAGGTGGCGCACACGCTGGGCCGGACCGTGGCGCTGTTGGGCGACTTGCAGGGCCCGAAGATCCGCACGGGAGACCTCGCTGCGGGCACGGTTGTGCTTATCCCCGGCACAGCGTTCACCATAACCACGCGTGACGTCCCGGGGGATGCCAGTGCGGTAAGCACCACCTTCCTCCCGCTGCC
>CAXNDA010000151.1:0-4566 GCA_964200875.1 Chloroflexota bacterium
GCGATACCGGCGGGCAGCAGGCTGGTGTTGCGGTTACGGAGCGCGGCTGCAGCGCCGCTGTCCACCTCCACCGAGCCGCGGCGGGTCAGGCCCGCCAGCATCCAGCGCTTGCGGCTCTCCATCCGGCTGGAGGCGGCCGAGAACAGCGTTCCCAGCGGTTCGCCATCGGCCAAGCGAGGCAGCACGTCGGGCTCTGACCCGTTCGCGATAATCACCGCCACGCCCGATGCCGTCGCGAGCTTCGCTGCCTGCAACTTGGTCACCATGCCGCCAATACCGCGGATGCTGCCTACCGTACCCGCCGAAGCCTCGATGACCGCGTCGATGTGATCTACCAACGGCACCAGCCGCGCCTCAGGGTCGCGCTTGGGGTCGGCCGAATAGAGACCGTCGATGTCGGTGAGCAGCACCAGCACATCGGCCTCCACCAGGCTGGCCACCATGGCCGACAGATTATCGTTGTCGCCGATGCGCACGTCGGCCAACTCGTCCACGGCCACCACATCGTTCTCGTTCACAATGGGCGCCACACCGAGCTGCAGCAGCGCCAGGAAAGTATTCCGTGCGTTGAGATAACTCACCCGGTTCTGAAGGTCGACGCGGGTGAGCAGTGCTTGGGCAATGGTGATGTCGTGCCACCGGAAGAGCTGATCGTAGGCTTCCATCAGCAGGCTCTGGCCGACGGCCGCCCACACCTGGCGCTGCGGCAGCTCTTCGTGCAGCGTCGATTGCCCCAGCCGGTGCTTCCCAGCCGCCACCGCGCCGGACGACACCAGCACCACTTGGGCGCCGCGCTGCCGCAACCGGGCGATCTGACCCACCAGGCTCGACATCACTTCGAGGTCCAGGCGATCAGTGCCTGCGGTCAGCAGGTTCGTGCCAACCTTGACGACCACTCGGCGAAAGGGCAGCGAGCGCTGCGGCCCGCTGTGCGTTCCGGGAGTCACCGTTTACTTGACCAGGCGGGTGAGGATGGTGCTTACGATGGAGATGAGCAGCGCGGTGACAAAGGCAGCGCCGAAGTCGCGCACCTGAAAGCCAATACCCGTCGCCTGCGCTATCGCAGAGGCGACCATCAGCATGCCGGCGTTGATGACCAAAGTGAACAGGCCCAGCGTCAGCAACTGCAACAGGCACGTCATCATGGAGATGAGCGGCCGTATCAGCGAGTTCACCAGGCCGTACACCAGCGCAGCAAGAATGGCCGACGGCCAATCGGTGATGGTGACTGCGCCGCTGTCGAGGCTTTTCACGATCATCGCGGCCAGCAACAACGCTGCCGTATTCACCATCAACCGGACGATTAAAGAACCTATCAACATAGCCTAGCGTCCTATGGGTAAGACATCCGAACGGCGTTCGCCTGCAAATCAGCCCCGAATGGGGCTGGACCCTGCAGGCCGCCAGCGACAGACCGCAGACGGACCCTTGCCTTGGCGCCGGCCCTAGCTGGACTGCGCGCCGGCGTCGCCCATCTCGTGACCCATCTTATCGCGCTTCGTCTCAATGTAGCGGCGGTTGTGCTCGGTGACCGGGGCGATGATGGGCACCTGCGCCACCACCTCCAGCCCGTAGCTCTCGATGCCGACACGCTTCTTGGGGTTGTTGGTCAGCAGCCTGATTTTGTGCAGGCCCAAGTCCACGAGAATCTGCGCGCCCACGCCATACTGCCGGGGATCCGCCGGGAACCCCAGCGCTCGGTTAGCCTCAACGGTGTCCAGGCCCTGGTCTTGCAGTGCGTAGGCCTTAATCTTGTTGTGCAGGCCGATGCCACGCCCCTCCTGCCGCATGTACAGGAAGACGCCGCGGCCCTCGGCGGCGATACGGCGGAGCGAGAGGTCCATCTGCTCGCCGCAATCGCAGCGCAACGAACCGAAGGCGTCGCCGGTCAGACATTCGCTGTGCACCCGCACCAGCACCGGCTCATCCGAGGTGAGGTCGCCCATGACCAGAGCCACGTGCTCGTCGGGGTCCGACACGCTCTTGAAGGCGATCATCCGGAAGTCGCCGTAACGGCTGGGCAGCTTGGTCTCGGCCACCCGCTCCACCAGCGTTTCGGTACGCTGCCGGTGCGCGATGACCTGGGCAATGCTGATGATGGTCAGCCCGTGCTCCGCAGCGAAGGCCTCGAGCTGAGCGAGGCGGTTCATCGAGCCAACGGCCCCGAGGGTGCTCAGCACCCCGCCGGGGTAGACGCCAGCTAGCTTCGCGAGGTCCACCGCGACTTCGGTGTGGCCAGCCCGCTCCAGCACACCACCCGGGCGCGCCCGCAGCGGCAGCACATCGCCGGGGCTCAAGATGTCGCCTGGTGTGGTCGCAGGGTTCAGCGCCGCGTGAATGGTGGCGACCCGCGCTTCGGGACCGGTGGCAGCCGACAGCGCCGCACGCGCCTGGATGGCCGCTGTACCGGCGGCAGTATGCAGCGCTCGGCGATTCTGCCCGGTGGCAACACCCAGTTCGTCCAGGCGGGCGGCTTCTAGTGAGAGGTGGACCGGCCCCCGGCCGTACTGCAGCATGAAGGCGACGTGCGCTGAGGTGACGTACTGCGCGGCAACAATGAGGTCGCCTTCGTTCTCGCGCTCCTCATCGTCCACCACCACGATCAGCTTTCCGTTGCGGAAATCCTCGATCGCCTGTTCAACCGACGCCAACGGCATAAAGTGCTTCCCCAAAGGCTGCGTGGTGGACACACTATAGCAGACGTAAGCAGGGCGGGCGGCCCGTTAAGGCAACCGTTAGCCGGTCAGACTACTCCGGCCGCAGCAGTCGTTCGATGTAGCGCGCCATGATGTCGGTCTCAATGTTGACCAGGGCGCCGGGCTGACGATCGGCAAGATTCGTGTGCTGCCGGGTGAAGGGGACCAGCGCCACCGAGAACTCGGTGTCGGTGCAGTCCACCACCGTCAGGCTGGCGCCATCCACGGCGATGAAGCCCTTGGTCACGATGTAGCGGCCAACCTGCGGCGACACTCGATAGCGCACCAGGATGTCTTCGGGGCCATCGGCGGTGACGCTCACCAACTCGGCGGTCCCCTCCACGTGACCCTGCACCATGTGGCCACCGAACCGGCCATCCGCGGGCATCGCTCGCTCCAGATTCACACGGTCGCCCGGCTTCAGCGCCCACAGACTGGTCCGGCGCAGCGTCTCGGGCACCACGTTTATGGTGAAGGTTGTGTCATCAAACGCTACCACCGTAAGGCACGCGCCGTTGACGCAGATGCTGTCCCCCAGCTTGACGCCCTCGAGCACGGTCTTGGCGCGCACCACGATGTCGGCGCCCGCAAAGCTGGCAACCTCGCCGACCTCCTCAACAATCCCGGTGAACATGGTTACGACGCCCCGGCTTCTGGCTGCGAAGCGCCCATGAGCACGTGCCGCGGCTGGGTGTACCCGGTCACGATAATATCGGTGCCGGCGCGCTTCACCGAAACGTCGGTAAGCCGCAGGGCTCCGGCGATGTTGGGCGCGCCCTCGCCGCCGACCGCAGTCGGCGCGTCCATACCCCCGATGATGGCCGGGGCGATGAACGCCATCACCTTGTCCACCATGCCACCGTCGAACAGCGCTCCCAAGGCGGTACTGCCGCCCTCCACCAGAATGCTAATGCACCCCTGGGAGGCCAGGTAATCCAGCAGGCTCTCCAGACTCACCCGCCGGCCGGGACTGGTGAAACGCATCACCTCGGCGCCGGCTCGCTGCAATCGCGCCACATCCTCGTCCCGGGCATCACGGCCAACCGCAATCAGGCAGCGGCCCGGCCCGTGAATGACCTGTGCGTCGGACGGTGTCGCGGCGATACTATCGAACACCACGCGCAGTGGCTGACGTACCGCCACCCGCCCTTTCGGCCGCGCGGTGAGTTGCGAGTCGTCGGCCAGGATGGTGGTGCCACCCACCAAGATCGCGTCGACCGTGGTTCGCAGGCGGTGCGACGCCTCCCTGGCTTCCGGGCTGGTGATCCAGGTGGCCGATCCGTCGCGGGCCGCAATCTTGCCGTCCAGGCTGCAGGCATACTTGGCAATCACGAAGGGCTTACCCGTGCGCGAGTACTTGGCGTGCGCCTCAATCAGATCCCACGATGCTTCTTCGTATGCAGCCTCGTGCGTGACCGTAATCCCGGCTGCTCGCAGCGATTCGGCCCCCTTGCCCGACACCGCCGGGTTGGGGTCGAAGGCGGCGAAATGCACTTCGGCGATTCCGGCGCGGACCAGCGCGTCGGTACAGGGAGGGGTGCGCCCGATGGTGGGGCATGGTTCCAGCGTCACGTAGAGCGTCGCCCCCTTGGCGGCCGTACCGGCTGCCTCCAACGCCATGACTTCGGCGTGCGGGCCACCCGGCGGCTGGGTTGCACCCTCCCCAATCACGCGGCCGCGCTTGACCAGCACCGCGCCGACCGGTGGGTTAGGGCTGGTGGAACCGGCCACCGAACGGGCGAGCCGGAGCGCCCGGCGCATGGGCTGAATCACAGGTGCCATAGTGGAGGGATTGCCTCAAGGGTGGGGTGCCGCCATTGTAGCATCGGCGTTGACCCGTTCCTAGTGCGCCGAAGCGCCGAAGGGCGCC
>CAXNDA010000152.1:0-4562 GCA_964200875.1 Chloroflexota bacterium
TGGCTGGACCTTGCCGGAGGAAGAAGAAGCCGGCGGTGGCGATAACCACGATAGCCAGGGTGACGGCAGCGCCCCAAAGCAGATACTTGGTGTTCACAGAACCCCTATATGGTCGTTATCGTGTGCTGACATAGCTCATTCCGCCCACATGCCGTACCAGGCCCTTCAGCTCCATCATGGTCAGGGCGCTGCTCACATCCGCAATGGGTAGACCGCTACGCCGCCGTACTTCATCCACATGCGCCGGCTCCTGGGAGAGGTAGCGCAGAATCGACGCCTCGGAACCGGTGGCCGGCAGGGTAGCCTGCAATTCAAGCTGCTGGCCTATCGCGGCCACATTCAGTTCTTCCAGTATGTCCTCGGCCCGGGTGACCAGCTTGGCGCCTTCGCGAATCCAGCGATGGGTGCCCTGACTCCCCGGCGAGAAGATACTGCCCGGCACCGCGAACACCTCGCGGTTCTGGTCCAAGGCGCAGCGCACCGTGATGTGCGACCCGGAGTCGAGTGCGGCCTCCACCACCAGAACACCCAGACTCAACCCACTCATAATGCGATTGCGCCGGGGAAAGTGTGACGACTCCGGCTTCACGCCCAGCGGATGCTCGCTGACCAGGGCCCCGTGCCGTACCACCTCACGCGCCAGTGCTGCGTTCTCTGCGGGGTACACAATATCGAGTCCGCAGGCGAGCACCGCGATGGTGCGCCCACCGGCGTCGATGGCGGTCTTGTGTGCCGCGGTGTCGATGCCGCGTGCCAGGCCGCTGACCGCAGTGACGCCATGCCGGGCTAGGTCGCCCACCAGCCGCGTCGTGACCTCGCGGCCATAGATGCTGGCCTTGCGGGTCCCGACCACCGCCACCGCCGTGCGGTCCTCGGGCCGCAGTTGGCCGCGCACGTACAACACCGGTGGCGGGTCATCGATCTCGCGCAGCAGTTGCGGGTAGGCTGCATCGTCCCAGCAGAGGGCCCGGACACCCTGAGCGTCGAGTTTTGCCAGCTCAGCGTCGAGGTTCAGCAGATTCCTGCGGCGATCGAAGGAGGTGATGGTCCGGCTGTCGATGCCGGCATCGCGCAACTCCACCGCGGTGGCCTCCCAGGCTCGCCGCAGCGAACCGAAGGCCTGCAGCAGCAGCGTGATGCGGGCGGGCCCGACCCCCGGCACCAGGGAGAACCCGATCCAGAACTTCAGGTCATCGCTTGGGCCGGTCTTGGTTACCACGCTCGGCCTCCACGCCACGCCCAGTTGGCCACGATGGCGCTGTAAGCCGCCGTCACGAGCCGCCCTGCGCCCCGTGCGCCGTCGCGAGAGCGGCCAGCATGGCCCGACAGCCGCACGCCGCTGCCCGCTCACCATGCCAGGCGACGCGTGCTTGGAGCTTGGGGTTCTTCGGCACTCGGTGCGCGGCGTGCCACTGTCGGTTGATGCCGGGCATCAGCGCTCCTTGGGTTCCCGTTCCCAAAGGGCCTGGTAGCCTTCGCCCTTGATGGCGTTGATCAGCTCAGCCCGCTCAAGCCCCTGAAGCTCGACCAGCACCTTGCGGCATTCGGATTCCATGCCCGCGTGGCCGGATGCTTCGCACTTGGCGATGATGCGCTTCAGCACGCCCATACGGTCGAGGCCGGCCACTTCCTTTGGCCAGTGGAAAGAGATGATCTGTTCCGGCAGCACCAAGCCGGGCCGCATACGCTTCAGGTCGCGAAAGCGTTCCTCCGCGGAGCGCACGCGGCGCACCACCTTCACCATGGGGCGGTCGGAGGGGCTGGTTCGAAAATCGAGGAGAAGGCGCTTCCCCACTGTGGAGAACCGCACCACCACCACCTCTGAAGTGTCGATAATGTTCAGCACTTCATCGAGGTCGATGGGGAAGTCCATGTCCATTGACATTGCTACACCTGACGCATGACAGCGTTAGCCCATCCTAGCACACCCAGCAGGGGGGAGGAGCCGGCGAAGGGTGTGGTCGCGGCCTCCCCGACCCAGCCAGCCTTCCTGTTTGCTGAGCGCCGTCGAAGCGACCAGGAAGGCGAGGGGCGCGAACCAGAGCCCGGGCGTTGGTAGCAGCCCATCGCCTGATGCTTTCGACGGCGCTCAAGCAACAGGCTTGCGTGGATGTGTGGTCGCGGTGTAGGCAGCTATCGGCTGAACAGAATGTTCATGACGTCGCCGTCCTGCACCTCGTAGGTGCGGCCCTCGGTGCGCAGGTGGCCGGCCTTGCGCGCCTCGTTCCACCCACCATCGGCGATGAGGTGCTCGTAGCTCACCGTCTCAGCGCGAATGAAGCCCTTCTCGAGGTCGGTGTGAATCTTCCCGGCGGCCTGGGGGGCCAGCTCGCCGCGACGAATGGTCCACGCCCGGTTCTCGTCGGGCCCCACGGTGAAGAACGACTGGAAGCCGAGCAGCGCGTAGGAGGCCCGAATCACCCGGTCACGGCCCGGTTCCGCCATGCCCAAACCCTCTCGCAGTTCGGCGGCCTCGGCCGGCTCCATCGGCGATAGCTCCATCTCGAGCTTGCCACAGACGGCCAGGACGTCGGTCTGCAGCAGGCGGTAGCGCTGGTACTCTTGCTCCACAGCGGCGGTCTGGTCGGCGCGGTCATCGCCGATATTCAGCAGCACCAGCAGCGGCTTCGCGGTCAACAGGCTGAAGCTGGCCAGCAATTGCTTTTGTTCGGGGTCGAGCGGCACCTCGCGGGCCGGGGTGCCGGCCTCGAGCTTGGCGTGCAGCTCCTGCATCAGCCCCTGCTCGCGCGCTGCGGCCTCGCGCTCGGCCGGGCGCGACGACTTCAAGCTGTTGGCGATGCGCTCGAGCCGGCGCTCGATGATACCGGCGTCGGAGTAGGCCATCTCCAGGTTCATGGTCTCGATGTCACGGGAGGGATCGATGCTGCCCAGGGGGTGGGGCACCGCCAGGTTCTCGAAGGCCCGCACCACGTGGATCAAGGCGTCGACTGCACCGACGGCGTTCAGCAGCTGTCCGCCCAAGCCGGCGGTGCTGCCGAAGTCGGCCGGGAAGCCGCCGAAGTCGCGATAGTGCACCTCGGCGGGTACGGTGCGCTTGGGCTTGACCAGCGTGTCGAGCACGTCGAGCCGGCGGTCGGGCACCTTGACCACGGCCACGTTGTGCTCCAGCCCGCTGCGGCCGAAGGAGGTGGTCTCGGCATGGCCGCCGGTGAGCGCGTTGAAGATAGTGGTCTTGCCCGAGGTCGAGAAACCGATAATGCCTAGTTCCACAGCGTGTCCTGAAGGTTAAGTTGAGCGGCCCAGCCGCCAAAGGTGCACATACACCCGAAAACAGTACCACGCCATCACGAAAGCCAGCAGCAGACCCAGCGGTCCCTCTTTGTAGCCCTCCAGCGTGATGAACCGCCGGATGAACTCTCGGCCCGGCAACGTGATGAACCGGTGGGGGAGCGGTTTCACCCCCTCCCGGCGCAGCATGGCGGCCTCGCGCTGGGCGTAGCGGTCTTGCTTGCTGAACAGTTGCCCCACCGAGGTGTAGTTGATGTGCCGCAGGTGCTGAGTCAGGTGGCCCTCGGCGCCGTCCAGCACCACCAGCTCGTGCGGGTCGCGCTCCTCATCATACCGGGCGCGCCCATGCCGCAGCAGCCGGAGTTGCGCATCGGGCCACCAGCCTGCGTGCCGCACCCAGCGGCCCAGAATCTCGTTGTGACGTGGTACCCAGTACCCCGCTTGCTCGCTTTCCGCCGCCTCGACGGTGCGCCGTACCTCCTCCGCCAGAGCCTGGGGCACCCGCTCGTCGGCGTCTACGAAGAACACCCAGTCGCCGGTGGCTTGGTCCAGGGTGTAGTTCCGCTGACGGGCGTAGGTGTCGAAGGGGTGCAGCACGACGCGAGCGCCCGCTGCCTGAGCCAGCCGCACCGTCGCGTCATCGCTCAGCGAGTCCACCACCAGGCGCTCGTCGGCCCACGCCAACGTGGCGAGGCATTCGGCGATGTGCGCCTCCTCGTTTTTGGTGATGACGGCTGCGGTGATGGTGGGCATGGGTTGGGGTATGGGGCACGGACCGTTGGGGGACCGAGGGGCACCTTGGACTCTAGCGTGCCAACCGTGGTGCGCGCAACCCGTCATCCGCAGCCGGAGGGTATGCCACGCCCGGCCCTCTCGCCCTCGGAGGGAGAGAGCTGGAGAGAGGGTGCTGCGCACCCAACGGCCAGCACCCACGCCCACCATGCAGCACACTCAGCTCCAGGCCACCTTCAGCCCAGCGGCGAGCACGTGGGAGACGTCGCGGTTGGGTGAGCGGCGCGCGGCACCCTCTCTATAATCTCTCCCTCCGAGGGCGAGATGCGTTGGGTGGACTGTGCCTTCGGGTGGTAGAGCATGCTTGCGTCCAGAGGGTGGCCCGCCTTGACCGCCGGCAACACCCCGGGCGACCACGCACCTCCACGGCGGTACCGGCCTCGGCATCCGGCCAAGCTTCCAGCAGCACGGTACCAGCTCCCGCCCGCCCGGCCCTCTCGCCCTCGGAGGGAGAGAGCTGGAGAGAGGGTGCCTTCGCCCAACGCCCACCATGCCACACCACGCCCGCCCTAGCGCCTCAC
>CAXNDA010000153.1:0-4444 GCA_964200875.1 Chloroflexota bacterium
CGGACTAACCAACGCGCCTCCGGCCCCCGCGAGCTCCTGTTTGCTTGGAGCGCCGTCGAAGGCATCAGGCGAGGGACGGGCGCGTAGCGACGACCGGGGCGCGGCAGTCAAGCCCTTGCCTGATGCCTTCGACGGGGCTCAGGCAACAGGCTTACGCCGGTACTAACTGCCCACGGTTGTTCGCCGCTCGAACGGTCCTGACTACATCCAGGGGTTCAGCATCACCGAGACGGCGTTCGCGCCTTCGCCCTCGCCACCCGATGCCAGGCACGCAACGTCGGTCTGGCCAAGCCCGTAGTGGTGGGTCATCAGCTCTTTGAGCGGGTACTTGCCCGAGGCGATCCACTCCAGGCCGGTGGCCACGCTGGAGTAGCTATGGCCGCGGCAGATGCGCGTGGTGATGTACTTATCGGTCAGCCGAGTCAGCGGAAACTTCTCGATCTCGTACGACTGCGTCACGATAATCCCGCCACGCCGCTTCATCACGTCGATGGACTGGAGGAAGATGATAGGGTTGTGGCTCGAGGTGCAGTCCACCACCGCATCCACACCGCGCCCGCCGGTAATGTCCATGATGGTGGGTATGAACTCCTGCTTCTGCACATCGATCACGTGATCTGCGCCCAGCCGCTTGGCGGCCTCGAGCCGCACCGCATCTTTGGTGAGGCCGGTGACGATGATACGCGACGCTCCGAATATCTTGGAGGCCAGCGTGCACCCGAGGCCCTTTGGCCCAGGCCCCTGGATGACGATGGTCTTGCCGGGGCCTATTTCGCCCTCCACGTGGGCCCACTGCACGCCGTTGCCCAGCGGCAGGGCCAGCGCAGCCTCGTCGGCCGTCACGGTAGACGGCAGCTTATGCAGCACCGAGTTCGCCGGCAGATACATGTACTGGCCGTAGCCGCCCCACAGCGCCGGGGCGTAGTCGATCGGCATCTGGCCGAAGCGAATGGGGTTGGCGTTGTTGTGGGTATCGGTCAGCCAGCAGTGACGGTACTCGCCGATGCGGCACCACTCGCAGTGGAAGCACGGCAGGTACTCCTCCAGCGCCACCAGATCGCCTTCCTTGACGCCGTTGCGTTCCATAAACACCCGGCCGGCCTTGGCAATCACACCGGCGTTCTCGTGCCCCAGAATCACGGGACCCCGGCGATTGGCGCGCTTGAACCCCTCGTATGCGCCGCACATGCCGGCTGCCTCCACCTTCAGCAGTGCGCTATCCTCGGCGATCTCGGGCTCGGGAAACTCGCGCACCTCTATTTTCCCGGCGTCGGTCTTGACGGCTGCCAGCATCGTGGTCATGTGTTCTCCTCCAGCGTTCCCGGTGGGCACCGGGCGTAATGCACCGCAGCATAGGGATGGGACGGCGGCTGCGTCAAACGGCGGTCATCATGCTGGCGGTCAGCGCGATAACCTTTACGGCTCTCACGCCATTGCATATACTCGCGGTGCCCCAGCGCCCCACTTGGTGTGCGCTGTAGGCCACCATCTCATCACCCACTCTTTAAAGGGAGGCATCAATGGCCCACGAACTACCGGCTCTGCCCTACGACAAGACGGCGCTAGCACCGGAGATCTCATCGAATACGCTGGATTTCCACTACGGAAAGCACCACCAGGCGTATGTGAACAACCTGAACAACCTTATCAAGGACACCGACAACGCCAGCGCCTCGCTGGAAGACATCATCAAGAAGGCGCCGGCCGGCGGTCTGTTCAACAACGCAGCACAGGTGTGGAACCACACCTTCTACTGGAACTCGATGAGCGCGACCAAGGGGCAGGCGCCTAAGGGTGCGCTGGCGGCGGCTATCGACAAGAAGTGGGGCTCCTTTGACAAGTTCAAGGAGGAGTTCACCGCCAAGGCCGTCGGCACCTTCGGATCGGGCTGGGCGTGGCTGGTGAAGACGGCCGACGGCGGCGTCGACATCGAGACGACCACCGGCGCCGGCACCCCGATCACCGGGGCCAACAAGCCGCTAATCACCTGCGACGTTTGGGAGCACGCCTACTATCTGGATTACCAGAACCTGCGGACCGCCTACGTGGCAGCGTGGTTCAACATCGCCAACTGGGCCTTCGCCGAGAGCAACTTCGCCTAGCGTTCAGCGGTCAGCTCGCAGCCCCGGTTGCCCAACGGCGCCGGGGCTTTGCCGTGCCTGGCAGTAAAGCCGCAGCGCTGGAGTCGGGTGGCGGGCCCGCGTAAGCCTTTGCCTGAGCCCGCCGAAGGCATCAGGCGGGGGCTGGCTGCCGCGCCACGGTCGTCGCTACGCACTCGGCCGCTCCTGGTCGCTTCGACAAGCTCAGCAAACAGGTGCTCGCGCGGTGGGCGGAGACGCGTTGGTCCAGTATCGACGTAAGCCTGTTGCCTGAGCTTGTCGAAGGCATCAGGCGGCGGGGGACGGCTGCCGCACCCCGGTGGCCGCTACGCGCCCGGCCGCACCTGGTCGCTTCGACAAGCTCAGCAAACAGGTGCTCGCGGGGTGGCGGGAGGCGCGGTGGTCTCTGCCCGCCCAGGCGCAGCTCGCACCGATCCACCGCTCGGGCGGCAATGCTGTATGATGACGGTAGGCGGCGCGGACCGCCCGAACAGAAGGTTTGCCCGGATGCACCGAGGCGAGCGTAGTGGGATATGTGAACGGCCCAGCAGGTGGGCGCATGGGTTGCCGGCACAGTAGTGCCGCCCCGTTAGCGACCAGAGCGGGTGTTATTGCTACGCATAGACGTTGGTGAGTGATAAGCGGCCGTAGGGCCGCAGAGTCAGCTTACCGGCGAGCACCGCACACGAACGTGGCGCAGTGCAGCCCCAACGGTACAAAGGTCAGTCTGCTGCTCACGCTGGCAGCCGCCAGTGGCAGGGCCGCGCGGCACTACCCTCTCCATTAGGAGTACTGTGGAAGACCGCGTTTGCATTTTCATCGACGGCAGCAACCTTTATCACGCCCTGCGCGACACCATTGGGCGCACCGACCTCAACTTCCCCGATTTCGCCCGCAAGCTGGCCGACGGGCGGCCGGTGTTTCGGGTGTACTACTACAACGCCTTGCAGGACCCCAACCGCAACCCTGACTCGGCGCGAGAGCAGCAGGAGTTCCTCAGCATGCTCCGGGCCAGCCCCTACATGGAGGTGCGGCTCGGCACGCTGAAGACCACGAATGGCGTTACGGTCGAGAAGGGCGTCGACGTGATGCTGGCCACCGACGTGGTGCATTACGCCTTCGAGAACATCTACGACACCGCAATCATCGTCAGCGGCGACGCCGACTACGCCTACGCCCTGCAGTTGGTGAAGAACAAGGGCAAGCACGTTGAGGTCGCGTATTTCGAGAACAACATTTCTCGCGAGCTGATGGACCTGTGCGACATCCGCCACTTCATGGACCGCAAGTACTTCGAGGGCTTGTGGACCGGCCGGCGGATCCGGTCCGCCGCAGCAGCCACCGCCACCCCACGGCGACGCTTGCGGGCGCTGCCGGCCGCAGAGCCGCTACCAGCCCCCGAGCCGATAGCCGAACCGCCGGTAGCTGCGCTCCCGGAGCCCGTGGCCATGTCCGCGGATGCGGGCGATCAGGAAGCCACCGGCGCCTCACGCCGGCGACGCAGGCGCAGGGGCGGTCGGGGCTCGGCCGGAACGCTGGCGCCGTTCGGCGATACCGCCGGTATGACGGACGAACCAAGTAACGCGGCCGAACCCGAGCCCCAACCTGCGGCCATGGCAGCGGCCGAGGACGGGCAGCCAGAACCCGCCGAGGGCGATGGAGCGACGCCGGGTACCGGGGCCCGCCGCCGCCGACGGCGCGGCCGCGGGCGCGGGCGTGGTGCTGGCACGGGGTCCAGCATGACCCCGTACAGCGACGGCGACGGCGAACCGTATGGCGAGTTTTCCGCAGAAGCATACGAACAGGACGGCCGGGCGGAGCCAGCCGGCCCCAGCGAGTTCGCGGCCCCTCAGGATGGCCAGGACGAGACGCCAGCGCGCTCCGTGCGTGGTCGGCGAGGCACCCGAACGCGACGCCCTGCCAACGCCGAAACAGCAGCGCTGGAGACGTTGATTCCGGCGCCATCGTTCGAGCCTGTCGCACCGTCGGCCCCAGCGGAGGGGGAGCCTGCGGCCCGCCCCGCGCGTGCCCGCCGCGGGCGGCGCATCACGAACGGGGATGCCACTGAAATGACGACGGTGGCCACCGAGTCAACGTTTACGCCCGTAGAGGATACGAGCACAACGCCGCGTGCCCGGACACGGCGAACACCGCGGGTTGCGGCAGCGCCTTCGGAGACACCGGCGGTAAGCGATGAAGCGACACCGGCGGCCGCGCGCCCAACACGACGGCGTGCGCCGCGTCGTCCGGCCGTAGCGGAGGGGCCGGCGAACCCCGAGGGGTAGACCCTAGGAGTGCGATGCACGTCATGTGGTGCGGCTGGGCTCGCGACCTTCGGATGGGCG
>CAXNDA010000154.1:0-4437 GCA_964200875.1 Chloroflexota bacterium
TGGCTCCTTGTTTTTAGGCGCAAGGCCATATCCGGCCGCCGAGACCCTCCCGGCGCACCCATACTCGCGTTATATACCCCTACGCGCGCCATGTCAAATTCGAGCGCTGTGTGGCGTGATGTACTTCAGCACCCTGGGCGCGGCACAGGCTGCTTCCGTTCGTGGTGAGCCCGTCGAACCACCCCACCGTTGCCTGCGCCAAGCTCCGGGCAGCGGGACTCTGTGGGTGCTCCACAACCGTACTCCACTCACGGACGCGAGGCGGGCCGTATGCCCTGAACCGGCCTACGGCAGCACTCGCCAAGCGATGAACTCACCATCGATCGCCAGCGCTGCCGGCGCGTTCTGTTCCGTGTCGGCCACCAGTAGTCCATACGGTCCCGCACCCTGGGTCCCGGAATACGCCACCTTCCGGCCGTCGGGTGAGAAGTTGACGCCCTGTTCCGGTGGTTTCCACAGAGTTGTCGTTTGCCCGGTCGCTATGTCGGCCTTGTAGAGGGTCTTGGTCTGATCGAAGTCGTACCAGTACACCGTTCGGCTGTCGCCAGAGATGCGGAGCAGGCTCTGGGGAATGTGGTCGCTGCCGTAGCTGATGGCGTAGGGCGGCGACAGTGGGCGAACCTGCTTACTGGCCAGATTGAGCGCGCTGATTCCCAGCCGTTGCGCCCCGAACATCGGCACGAAGACCACGTGCTGCCCGTCGGGTGTCAGCCAGAGACCTGAGTTCTGGTCAAGGTCCGGCAGGCGCTCGCGGGCGCCGGTGGCGACGTAGTGCAGGTAGACCTCGTACTCCATCACCATCGGCCCTTGGCGGGCGTTGCCGGCTACGAGGAGCGTCTGACCGGCTCCCCATCCCAATGGCAACGCCTGTCCGGCGTCTACCGTCTGCACCCGGCCCGACGCCAACGAGTAGGCGTCGACGCCACCCGCCACGTTGCGAAACGCGAACCACTGCCCGTCCTGAGACCACAGCGGGGCACCGCCCGCCACCCGGTTTGCGTGTAGCAGCGGCGAGGGGCTCATCCCTGGGAGCGCTGCCACCTGCTGTCCGGTGAGGTCCAAGAGTTTGTAGACCAGAGCTGAGTCTGGCGGCGCCGAGGGCGCTTCTACCGCGAGGTGCTGGCCGGTTGGCGACCACACCGCCCTTCGGACGCCGTCGTACGACCACAGCGCGACTCCGTCCGACCGCAAGACGGATACCTCGCCCGGCTGCCCGGTCGGTCCTGCACCGCAGGCCAAGTGTTCGCCGGTGGGCGACCACACCAGCTCAGGAGCCCCCAGGCACGCCGCAAGCGGGAACAGGCTCCTGCCGCCGCGCAGATCGGCAAGCCAGGTCTCGCGCCCAGCGCGGTACAGCAGCGTATATTTCTCATTCAACGCCACAACGCCGGCCGTAGCCACGGGAGCGGGAGCCGGGGGCGCGGCTTGCGTGGCCGCTGGTGTAGCCAGAGCCGCAATTGCCGTCGCTAGAGCTGCGTTTGCCGTGGAGACGACCGGGGCTGACGAGCGAGCCGTCGGCGGCTGGGGAGCCGCCGTCGCTTCGGGGGTGGGAGTGCGTACGGGAAGTTCCCGAGTACATGCCGCAAGCGTACCGGCAGCAACCGACAGGCCCAGTATGACCGTTGCTAGCTGTCGCATATGCACCTCCGATGTGATCAGCGGGCCGTTTGTCTGCTCCAGTCACCCGAGGCTGGCCTTCATCCACCGCCTCACTGCCGCGGCCGCCACACCTCCACCGCATACACAGCGCTCGGCCGGTCGGGCTTGGTCACCTTCACCCACACCACGCCGCCGTGCTCCGCCTGCACCGCGTCGGCGATGGCGACTGCCAGCGTCTCCAGCAGGTTGCGAGGATCACCTTCCGCCAGCGCCTTCACCTGCTGGTAGATGCGGCTGTAGTCACTGGCGTCGGCCAGCGCGTCCGAGGCGGCTGCGGCCGTCACGTCCCGGTAGAGCGCAAGGTCCACCAGAAAGCGCTGGCCGTTAGCTCGCTCCTCCGGCCGCGCACCGTGGTAGCCGAAGAACGCCATGCCCTCGATCCGAACGCAGTCTTCCCGCATCGCTGGTTCCATGCCACGAGAGTAGCATCGGACAGTGACCTGCTCAACGTACACCGTTGCCAGACCGCCGTGCGAGGCTTACCCTCGAAACCGTCCACTTACTCCAGGAGGCTCCAAAAGCTATAACACTGAATGAAGCAAGCATGATGGCCGACACTGCGCTCGCCAAGGCCCATGAACTCAAACTCAATCCGCTGTGTGTCGCGGTTCTCGATGCCGGCGGGCACCTGGTGGTGATGAAGCGGGAGGACGGCGCCGGCATCCTACGCCCGCAGATCGCGGTGGGCAAAGCGTGGGGGTGCCTCGGGATGGGCGTCGGCACCCGCACCATGGAGACGCGCTACACCCCCCGCCCGACGTTCCTGACGTCGCTGATCGCGCTGGCGGACGGCAATGTGGTGCCGGTAGCCGGCGGCGTGCTGCTGAAGCGCGACGGACAGGTGGTGGGCGCGATCGGGGTCACCGGCGACACCTCGGATAACGACGAGATCTGTGCCCTGGCCGGAGCTGCGGCTGTGGGTCTGGAGTCCGTGGTTTAGCTGGCATGGGCCGCCGAAACTTTGGCTTGCGCCTAAGTCCTGGTACCTAGGTGGCCCGCGATCGTCTGCGTGTCTACAATGCAACTAGCGTCGGCAGAAGCCGGCATCGCTGTAATGTCACGTTTGAACGAACGAAGGGAGCAGCACATGCTGACAAAAGAACAGAACGATCGCTTCACGCATGTCGGGCCCGGAACCTCCATGGGGGAACTGATGCGCCGATACTGGCAACCGTTTGCCACCGTCAAGCAGTTCGAGGAGAGCCCCACCAAGGCGGTGACCCTGCTGGGCGAACATCTGGTGGCGTATAAGGATCGCTCCGGACAGTACGGACTGATTCAGGAGTACTGCCCGCACCGCAATGTGAACCTGCTGTGGGGCATCATCGAGGACGAGGGTCTGCGGTGCCCGTACCACGGCTGGTTGTTTGACCAGGCGGGCAACTGCCTGGAGCAGCCCGCCGAGTCGCCCGATTCCAGCTTCAAGGACCGCATCAAGCTGACCTCGTACCCAGTCGAGGAGCTGGGCGGCCTGCTGTGGGCCTGGATGGGCCCCGAGCCTCGCCCCATGGTTCCCAGGTGGGAGGCCTTCGTTAAGGAAGGCGTGCGCGACATTGGCTGGGCCATCCTGCCCTGCAACTGGCTCCAGATCATGGAGAACTCCCTCGACCCGGCGCACCTGGAGTGGCTACACCTGTACTTCTCCAACTACGTGATGGAACGGATGCAGAAGGAGAGCGGCGACCAGGGCTTCTGGCGCGACAAGGTGGTGTGGCAGAAGCACGAGAAGATCGGTTTCGACGTCTTCGAGCACGGCATTGTGAAGCGCCGGGTGTTTGAAGGCGACGACGAGGATCACCCCAACTGGAAGATCGGTCACGTCATCGTGTTCCCCCACATGCTGCGGCAGGATCAGATCCGCGTGCCCATCGACGACACGCACACGCTGTACATCTGGTACAACGTGCACAAGAAGCGCGAGGGCGACGCTGAGCAGCGGCCGGAGGACATCCCCTACTACAAGGTGCCGCTGCCCGGCGTCGACGAAGCCGGTCGCCCCATCTGGGAGCTGGTGGACAACAACTCCGGCCAAGACAACTTCGCCTGGATGTCGCAGGGCCCCATCACCCCTCGCTGGACGGAGCACCTCGGCGAGTCTGACAAAGGCATCATTCTGTATCGCCGGCTGCTGCGGGAGCAGATGAAGCTGGTGGAGCAGGGCAAAGACCCGATGAACACCTTCCGTGACCCTGCCACCAACGTCAGCATCCACGTGCCGCACGAGAGCGACGACCCGAACTGGCGGGCACGGCAGGCAGCGGCCCGGGCTCGGCGCGATGACGCAATGGTGAGCACCGGTCAGTCCACCAAGTACAGCCCCATCGCCGCACAGCGGGCGCGTGAAGCCGGCCTGCCGGTGCCGGACATCAACGTACCCGTGCCGGCCGGCCTCGGCCAGATTCACACGCGGGAGTAGGCGATGAACCCGACCATGCTAAAGGCCGGCATGCAGTGCACCACCTCCGACGGCAGCCTGGTGGAGGTGCAGTCGGTGATGCCGGATAACGTGCACATTCAGGTCAAGTACGTGGACTCGCTGGACAACCCGGAGATTCCCGACGGTTCGGTGCGGGCGATTCCCTTCGAGGAACTGATCGGCGAGTACATGGGCACCCACGCAGAGGGCGCTACCTAGCGTCATGGTGAGGGTGGTGGTTCGCTACCCTGAGTAGGCCACCACCGCAAGCCTGTTGCTTGAGCTTGTCGAAAGCATCAGGCGGGGGCGGCAGGCGATCTGTCGCACAGCACGACAACACAAGAGAGGGGGTTCGGCCGATG
>CAXNDA010000155.1:0-4423 GCA_964200875.1 Chloroflexota bacterium
AACACCCTGCCCAACACCTGCCCGTCCGGCCGTGCCACCCACACCCCGCCCGGCCCGGTGCACCAGATGTTGCCTGCCAGGTCCACCTTCATGCCATCGGGCACCCCCGCCTCCGGCGCATCCATGTTCACAGCCACTCGACCGTTGCCCAAACTCCCGTCCGCCTGCACATCGAACGCGCGGATATGCTTCTGTTGTGAGTCATTTATGTAAAGTACACTCTCGTCCGGCGAGAACGCCAGGCCGTTTGGCAACGTGAAGTCATCGACCACGCGCGACAGCGCACCATCGGAGCCGATGCGGTAGACGCCCTGCACCATCAGTTCACGCCCCGGCAGCGCCTGCGTCCACCAGCGCTCAGGCCGGGGCTGGCCCGGCGCGAAGCCGGTGAGCAGTCCGTAGGGTGGGTCGGTGAAGTACACCGCGCCGTCAGACTTCACCACAATGTCGTTGGGGCTGCTGAATCGCTTCCCCTCGAAGGCCTCGGCCAGCACCTCCCGCGAACCACCGGCGTTCACCCGCACCACGCGCCGGCCATAGTGCTCAGCAGCCAGCAAACGGCCCTGCCGGTCCAGCGTCAACCCGTTCTGCTGACCCGTGGCGTAGGTAGTCAACTCTGGCCCCTCAGGCAACCGGCGCAGCCGCGCAATCCGGTTATTCGGGATGTCGCTGAACAGCAGCGCCCCGCCAACCCACACCGGCCCTTCCGTGAACCCCAACCCGCCTGCCACCCGCTCCAGCTCCGCCGTCGGAGCGATCAGCGTGTGGATCGCTGCGTCCCGCACCTCAATGTTCACCGGCATCACTCATCTCGCTTTCTTCAATCCGATCCCCTCTCCCCCTGGGAGAGGGTTAGGGTGAGGGCTTCTGATTCAGCAAACCTACAGCGCCAGCATCCGCGCCAGCACCTTCCGATGATGCGCGGGGCTCCCCAGGTAGTCGTAGTACGTGCGGGCTCGCCGGGTGTACCACCACAAGGGGTACTCCAGCGATGCCCCGATGCCCGCGTGCACCTCGTGCGCGTGGAACGCGGTGCGGTAGAAGCCCTCGCTGGCCACCGCCTGCGCGATCGAGGCAGCCTCGGCCGCGTCGGCCTTGCCTTCGTCCAGCTTCCACGCCGCCTCGTAGGTCGTCCACCGGGCGCCATCCAGATGGTTCACGATATCGATCAGGTGGTCCTGCACCCGCTGGAAGGTGCCGATAGCCACGCCGAACTGCCGCCGGGTGCGAGCGTACTCGGCGGTGAACTCATACACCTGCTGCATGGCCCCCACCTGATACGCCGAAAGCGCCACCCCAGCGTGCGGGTACACCTGCTGCAGCGCCGCCCAGCCTTCACCCACGCCGCCCAGCACCGCATCGGCCGCCACGGTGACGTCGATGAACACCACCTCCTGCTGCGGCTCGCCCGCCCACCCCGAGACCCGGCGCACTCCTACACCCGCAGCCTTCGCCGGTACCAGGAACAGCGTGACGCCGGTCGTGCCGCTGCCGCCGGTACGGGCCGCCACCACGAGAGTATCGGCGGACTGCGCATCATGCACGAACAGCTTGGTCCCGTTCAGCCGCCAGCTCCCGCCGGTCTGCACCGCGGTCATCTGAACGCCCTCGGCCTCCCAGCTATACTCCGGCTCGGTGACCGCCAAGGCCAGCACCCGCTGTCCCCGGGCGATCCCCGGCAGCAGCTCGCTTTGCTGCACCTCGCTGCCGGCTCGCTGCACCAGCAGGGCCCCCAATACAGCGGTCGATAGGAACGGCACCGGGGCCAGCACGCGCCCCAGCTCCTGGCACAGCACCGCCAGGTCCAGCACGCTGCCGCCAAACCCGCCGAAGCCCTCCGGGATAAGCAGGCCGGTCCAGCCCAGCCCCGCCATGCGCTGCCACAGCGCCGCGGGAAAGCCCCCCTCGCCGCCGTCCATCTCGCGCACCAGCGACAACGGGCATTCGTCCTTCAGGAAATCGCGGGCGCTCCGCTGTAACAGCTCTTGTGTTTCGTTGAGAGAGAGGTCCATACCATCCGGCCTAGTGTGTTGTGAACTATCGCGTGGTGAGCCTACGGGAGCGCGAATCTACCGTCAAGCCATCGGCGCCGGACCCTGCGGCCCAGCGTCGTCCTCTGCACCTTCACCATGGCGTCGCCCCTTCGCATAGGCGTACCAACCGAGCCCCCCCAGTGCGACTGCCACGACGCCACCGCCGGCCAGCGCGGCCACGTTCGGGCCCTCACGGCTGGCAATCCGCAACTCCATTCCGTCGCGCGTGCGGTCGACGGTCAAGTCCCACGTTGCCCCATGGGCGGTCTTCCGATCGGCGTTCGTTTCGGTGATGTCTCCCGGCAGGTTGATCGTCCAGCTGGCGGTGACTGACTGCGCCATCATGTCCTGCAGTTGCCGCATCTGGTCGGGGCCGATGCCTGACGCCCCCAACATGCCCTCGCCGGCGTTCACGGGCGGCAGCTTCACCACCACGCGATACTCTCGTCCCAGCAAGCTGTTCGTTACGTCAACTTGAGCCGCGGCATTGGCGGCGGCAGGCATGCGCTCCGGCAAGTCCCAAACACTCTGGAGAGAGCCCCGCTTTTTCATCACCATCCGCACGCCCTGTTGCTCCCGCACAACCTCGGTCGCCCAGCCCTCCAGCTCCGTCTCCTGGGGCTTGAGCTGAGCCGCCAGCGCCTCCCCCAACATGCCCTCGGCGCGAATGCTGACCTGCTGCTCGGCCTCGTTGGGCGAAAGCACCGTCGTAGTCACCTCTACCTGTGCGGTACCGCACGCGGTCAGCAGCAGGGCCAGCAGTAGCGGCACAATACGCAGGCGGCGAGCGATCATCAGGGCTCCGGGCGATTGGGTGGACGTACTGGCGATTATACGTCTGCGCGGATAGTCAGCGGGCACGGCAGGAGAGGACGTCCAGCGGTGCGATGTGGTGGTGCTGCGTGGCTTTAGCCCGCAGGCCCCAAGGCTAGCTCACCGCGCCTGCATTCGCCTCCGGTCCAGTCCCACGGTTTACAGCCACCGGCAGGCACGCTAGCATGGGCTGGCTATCTCCACATGAACATGACTCAGAGGCACAGATATTCCATGGAACGCACAGAGAATTACGACGTCGTAGTAGTCGGCGCAGGCAACGCTGGGCTGGCCGCAGCTCTCGCCGCCCAGCAGGCCGGTGCCCGCACCCTGGTGCTGGAGAAGGCGCCTTTCGAGCTGCGCGGCGGCAACTCCTATTTCACCGGCGGCCTGTTCCGCTTCGCCTTCAACGACATCAAGGACGTCGCAGGCGTGGTCACCGACCTCACCGAGGAGGAGATGGCCAGCGTCGACGTGGGCAGCTACCCCACCGGCGCCTTCTACGAGGACCTGATGCGGGTCACCGAAGGCCTCTCCGACCCCGAGATGGCCGAGATCCTCACCCAGCAGTCCCTCGCCACCATGCAGTGGCTCGCGAAATCCGGCGTCCGCTGGATTCTGGCCATGGGCCGGCAGTCGTTCAAGGTGGGCGACAAGTACCGCTTCTTCGGCAACCTCATCGTCGAGGCGGTCGGCGGCGGCGTCGGCCTGTCCGACATGGAGTTCGCCGCGGCCGAGGCTGCCGGCATCGACATCCGCTACGCCACCAAGGCCCGCGAGCTCATCGCCGACCACCACGGCGCGGTCCACGGCCTGATTGCTCGCGATAAGGACGGCGACTTCACGGTGAACGCCAAGGCGGTGGTGCTGGGCAGCGGCGGCTTCGAGGCCAACGCCGAGATGCGCACCCGCTATCTGGGCGCCGGCTGGGAGCTGGCCAAGGTGCGCGGCACCCAGTTCAACACCGGCGACGGCCATCAGATGGCCATGGACATCGGCGCCCAACCCCACGGCCACTGGAGCGGCGCGCACGCCTGCGCCTGGGACTACAACGCCACCCGCTACGGCAACCGCAAGCTCACCGACCTCTACCAGAAGCACTCCTACCCCTACAGCATCATCGTGAACATCAACGGCGACCGTTTCGTGGACGAAGGCGCCGACTACCGCAACTACACCTACGCCAAGTACGGGCGCGAGATTCTGAAGCAGCCCCAGCGGGCGGCCTTCCAGATCTTCGACCAGAAGACCGTGAAGCTACAGCGCGACGAGTACCGCATCAAAGAGGTCACCAAGGCCGTGGCCAACACCCTGGAGGAGGTCGCCGACCAGCTAGGCATCGACCGCGAGGGCTTCCTCAAGACCGTTCGGGAGTACAACGCAGCCTGCGCCGGCGGCGAGTTCAACCCCACCACGCTCGACGGCGTGCGCACCCAGGGCCTCGCGCTCAACAAGACCAACTGGGCGCTCCCCATCGACTCGCCGCCCTACGAGGGCTACGCCGTCACCTGCGGCATCACCTTCACCTTTGGCGGCCTGCACATCAACCAGCGCGCCCAGGTGCTCGATACCGAGGA
>CAXNDA010000156.1:0-4350 GCA_964200875.1 Chloroflexota bacterium
GTCTGGGTGCTCAGGCCCCAGAACCAATTCCTGTAGCGACAGCGCCGACTCCCACAGCGCCACCGCATCCGCCGTACGCCCCAGCGCCCGGTAGCCGATGGCCAGGTTGTTGCGGCTGTCCAGCGTGGCGGGGTGCTCCGGACCCAGCACCCGCTCCCGCACCCGTAGCGTCTCCTCGTCCGACGCCACCGCCTCCGCCGTCCGCCCCAGCGCCCGGTAACCGGTGGCCAGGTTGTTTCGGCTGATCAGCGTGGCAGGGTGCTCAGGCCCTAAGCGGCGCTCGCCGGCGGCCAACAGCGCCACATAATGTACGGCCTCACCGCGCATCGCCACCGGGTCGCCCTTGCTGGCGGTGTTAAGTCGGTCATCGGCCTGCCCCCACGCCAGGAAGAACGCCTCGGGTGGATTGGTGGCCGCGATGACAGCAGCGGTGAGGGCATGCACGGTCACCGCCCCACCGCTGTGGCGCAGCACTGCGTGCTGCTGACAGCGCTCGATGAGGTCGCCGGCGGCGTCCTCGTCCAACGCGGTCAAAGCGAGGAACAGCGACACCGGCACCGGCGCGTCCGCAAGGTAGCCGAGCGGCGCTATCACGGCGCGGTCCCCTGGCGTGAGCGCTTCAAGCGCGCCGGTAAGCGCGGCATACACCGCATCCACGTAGTTGCTATTTGACAACGCTTCCCGAAAGGCCGGGTGGGCTAGAGGCGCAGCCTTCAGCTTCGCCAGCAGCGCCGCAGGCGTCCTAAACGCGCGCGCCAGCTCCACAGCGAGGGCGGTCAGCGCCAGCGGCAACCGGCCCACCACATTCACGATGGCCATGAGCGCGGGGTCGTCCCGTTGCCACCCACACCCATCCGTCCACTTCCGGGTCAGGAGCGCGCGAGCAGCGGCGTCCGACAACGGCGGCAACTCCGGGAAAGCGGCCCAGCCGGGCCTGCGGTCGGGCCGCACATCGCGGGTGATGACCAGCAACTTCACTCCATCGCCCGCCGCGTCCCGCAGCGCTTCCAGCCAGGCGAGGTCGGGCACATTGTCCACCACCCAGAGGGCGTCCCTCAGCCCATGAAGGCGGCGGGTGACCGTCTGCACCAGCTCGTCCTGCGACTGCCCCGCGATCTCGATACCGAGGGCCGGCGCAAGCGCGGCGACGGTGGAGGCGAGGCCGGGGTCGCCGTAGGTACCGTCACCATACGTTCCGGAGCCATACCCTGCCTGCGCGGGCGTCCAGAACCCATCGCGCCCCGAGCCGTGGGCGTACTCGGCAGCGAGCTGGCTCTTCCCCTCGCCCGTCCCGCCCGCCAGCACCACGGTGTGCCCGGCGGCGAAAGCATCGGCGATAGCCGCAAGCTCGTGGTCGCGGCCCACGAAGCCCGCACCGAGGGAGATCGGACGGCCCTGCCAGAAGGTGACCGCGGGTTGAGACACGCTAGCGGCCCCCTGCGCCTGGAGTGCCCGGACAATGGACAACACCTCGCGCATATCCACGCTCACGGTCTCCACCGCGGCCAGCACGTCTACGGACAGCAGGTCGACTCTCACGCCTAACACGTGCACTTCGCCGGCGACGAGCGCGATGGCATCACGGTTGGCCGCCGCAATCTCAGCCCCGATCTTCTGGATCGCCTCCACCAAGGCCGGGTCTGCTCCCGCTTTGGGGAGCGCAGCGTAGATGTCTTGTAGCATGGCCATCTGCACGGCGGCGTACACCGTCGGGCGGTGCTGCATCGCGTCTCGATAGAGACCAACCAAATGGCGCGGTAGCTGGGTATGCAACGCTTGGGCGGCGGCTGCCAGCGCGACCTCCTCCACCCCGCTCAGGCCTTCATCCGTCCCCTCATTCAGCAGCTTCCGCCACACCTCGGGACTCTGGGGGGCGCCATCACTCTTACCCGACATCGCCCACTCGAAGTTGGCGCGAACCGCTTCCCAGGCACCGAGCGCCTCAGCATCCCGCTTCACGATGGCCGGGACTCGGCTTATATACGACTCCAGGAGGCGCCGTCCCTCCGGCTCGCGGATCCCGTCACGCACCGCTTTCAGTACGCTCTCGATGGCAGAGGTCGCAAGGTCCTCCAAGTCATGGTTCTGGATCGCCGGCGCAGCACTGCGGAACTTCCCCGCGGTCCAGTCAATACAGCGGGAGAACAGGTCGGTCGCCACATTCGGCGTGAGCGACACCCCAGCCCCTGCCAACACGCCGAGCTCCGGGACGACCCCGCCTACGGCCCACACCAGGCCGCACATCGCCAACAGGCCAAGCCGTCCACCTATCGATACGTCTACACCCGGCATCGCGTGCAACCTCGGCAAACGTTTGTGCAATCGTTGTAGCAGTTAGCACCGCGAAATGTCCACCCGAAGCGCCTCCCCGCTTCCCCAGTGACACCGCCGGTTGCCGCACGCCCCCGCAACCCCGTACGCTGGTGCCCTTCCCGCATCCCTCCAGCCCGCCACCCACCGGCGGGCAAGGGAGAGTGGTGGTGGTTAAGGAATGCTTTTTGCGATTCAAAGTCGCCGCCCGTGCACCAGCGCCTCGCCCGCCCCGCCGGATGCCTCGCGCACTCGGCATGACATCAACCCGCGGCCTTGTCATGCCGACGCCAGGAGGCATCTGGGGTGGCGGGGCCTCGGACGCCTCGCACCGCGGCAACGTGTGCGGGCGACACGTCAGCTGACGGTGGGTTGGGCCGCCCCCGCCCCGCCGGATGCCTCGCGCACTCGGCATGACAGGGTGGGACGGCGGTCGGTGGCTAGCCGGCCTGCTTCTTGCGGTAGTAGGCCACGGCCTTGCGGAGGGCGAGCGCGGCCAGCGACGCGCTGTGGAACTTGCTGGCGGGCAGGCCGCCCAGGGCGTCGAGGATCTGCTGGTGGGTGAACGTCTCTGCCTCATCGACGGTACGGCCGATCACCAGTTCGGTGAGCACGCTGCTGGCAGCCTCGGCGCCGTTGCAGCCCTTCACCTCTTGCTTGGCGTCGACGATCCGACCGTCCACCACCCGCAACGTGATGGTGAGCAGATCGCCGCATACCGGATTCATGTCGACGCCGACGCCGTCCGGCTGCTCGATGACGCCCTTGTTGCGGGGGTGCTCAAAGTGGTCGATGGCGAGTTCGCTGTAGCCCTGAGTCATCCGCCGGCCTCCTGCGCCCTGGCACGGGCCAGCGGCGAAAGGTTGCGCAGCCGCTGCACGATGCCGGGGAGGGTATCGAGTACGTGATCGACGTCGGCGGCGGTGTTGTCGCGGCCGAGGGTCAGGCGCAGCGAGCCGTGCGCGATGTCGGCGGGCAGGCCCATAGCGGTCAGCACGTGGGAAGGCTCCAGCGAGGCCGAGGTGCAGGCGCTGCCGCTGGAGGCGCAGACCCCCGCGAAGTCGAGGCCCAGCAGCACCGGCTCGCCCTCCACGCCCACAATCGATACGTTGACGTTGTTGGGCAAGCGCTGCGTCGGGTGGCCGTTCAGCTTAACGTCAGGAATGGTCTGTTGGATGCCGGTGGTCAGCCGGTCACGCAGCGCGGTCAGCCGTTCGCTTACCTCATGCTGCTCGGCAACCGCCAGCTCCAGGGCGACGGCGGTTCCCACGATGCCGGGCACATTTTCGGTGCCGGCGCGGCGATACCGCTCCTGCGCGCCGCCCTGCAGTTGCGGCATGAAGGGGGTGCCGCGCCGCAGGTACAACACGCCGGCGCCCTTGGGCCCGTAGAACTTGTGCGACGACAGACTCATCAGGTCCACGCCCAACCGGTCGACGTTGATGTCGAGGGCGCCGGGGGCCTGCACCGCGTCGGTGTGGAACGGAATGCGCCGCTTGATGCGCTCGCCGGCGGCGCGCACCACGGCCGCGATCTCAGCGATGGGCTGAATGGCGCCGACCTCGTTGTTGGCGTACATCACGCTCACCAGAATAGTGCCATCGGTGATCGCCGCTGCCACGGCCCGTGGGTCCACCATGCCGTAACGATCGACCGGAAGGTAGGTGACGTCGAAGCCGTACTTTTCCAGATACTGGCAGGTGTGCAGCACCGCGTGGTGCTCGACGGCCGAGGTGACGACGTGATTACCCCACTGCTGGCTGGCGCGAGCCACGCCCTTGAGCGCGGTGTTGTCCGACTCGGTGCCGCCGCTGGTGAAGATGATCTCGTTGGCGCGGGCGCCGAGAATGCCGGCCACGGTGGCCCGCGCGTCGTCGACCGCCTTGCGGCCGTTCTGGGCGAAGCGGTAGATGCTGGACGGGTTGCCGTACTGCTCGGAGAAGTACGGCAACATGGTCTGCAGCACTTCGGGCCGTACCCCGGTGGTCGCGGCGTGGTCGAGGTAGATCAGGCGATCAGGCATGCGTGTGGGGCTCTCCA
>CAXNDA010000157.1:0-4311 GCA_964200875.1 Chloroflexota bacterium
TGCGGGCATCATGTTGCCGTTACGTTCCTGAAAACGGCGGACCAACCGCTGGCCACCATCGCCTGGCCGGCATCGGCGGAGGAAGCCCAGGCGCTGACGAAGCTCGCCTTGGACTTTGTGCGGTGTGTCGAGTGCGGGCACGTGTATAACGCCGCCTTCGACTATGACGCGGTGCCCTATACCGACAAACCGAACTTGATGTTCAACCTGCCCGTTCTTTGGTCGCAGCACTTGCGGGCGGTGCAGCGACGGCTGGCAGCAACTCTGCCGCCCCAACCCACCATCGTGGAGATCGGGCACGGCGACGGCAGCTTTCTGGCAGCGCTGGCGCAACTGGCGCCGGGGGGACGCTACGTCGGCTTCGACCCGCACGGGGCCACCGCCGCGCCGGGCAGTGCCTTGGAGCTGCGCACGGCGCTGTTTGAACCCACGGAGCATCTCGCCGAACTCCGGCCCAACCTCATCATCAGCCGGCACGTGCTGGAGCACCTGAGCAACCCGCTGGGGTTCATTCAGGAGATCGCTTTCGTTTCGGCCTGCCTGAACCTGCGGCCCTCGTACTTCATGGAGGTGCCGTGCATCGACCGGGCGCTGGAGGGCTACCGCACGGTCGATTTCTACTACGAGCACAACTCGCATTTCACCACGCAATCTTTCAACCGCATGCTCGAACGTTCCGGGGGTGCGGTGCAGTTTACGGACCATGGCTACGACGGCGAAGTGATCTACGGGCAGGTGCGCCTGGGCGCCAAAGTGGAGCAGGCAAACCATGCGGAGGAGGCTGCCGGCTTCCTCGCCGCGGCACAAAGGTCCAAGGCAACCATCGAGTCGCAGATGGAGTCGCTGTACCGCAGCGGGTTGCGGGTAGCGATCTGGGGTGGCACCGGCAAGTCGGCGGCATTCATGAACCGCTACGGCGCCGACGCGACGCGCTTCCCCACGGTGGTCGATTCGGACCGCAGCAAGGCCGGTACGTTTGTGCCGGGCACCGGACAGGAGATTCGCCACCGCGACTGGCTGGCCGACCATCCGGTGGACTGCGTGATTATCCCCAGCCAGTGGCGCGCGCGCGACATTCTGGCCGAGATGGAGCGCAGCGGTATTGGCGCTGCCATGGTGCTGATTGAGCATATGGGCCGCCTCCTGAATTACTGGGAAGACCACCACCCGTATCGCGATGCCGCTGAAGAACCGGCGGGCCTGCCCGCGATGGCCGGCTAACGCTAGGGCGGACGCTGCCCACCGGCGTCCCGCGCTGCCAGCGATGCCGAGCGTGACACCAGGGGGAAGCGACGCCGGTAGTCGAGCAGCCTGGGGCTGGGTGTGGCGGTTGGGGCGGGCGTCGGGGTCTGCGGCGGCGCAGTGCCGGCCCAGTACCACTCGTTGGTCTTGGGGCGACCGCCGTCGCGGGCCGTGTCTGCGTCGGCGAAGGGGACGTCCAGCGACTCCCAGGTAGCGGCATCGACGATGGTGAAGTGCAGGTGGATGGTGCCGCACAGGAAGCCGGTGTGTCCCGTCTTGGCGATGGGCTGACCACGATCCACACGTTGCCCCTTGGCTACCAGCACGCTGTTCTTGGTGAGGTGCAGGTAGACGCTGCCGTAGCCGTCGCCGTGGTCCAGCAGCACGTAGTTGGTGCGGGCGTTGTAGCTGGCGTCGCAGTCTGGGCTGTCGTCGAACCCCTGCTCGACTTTCGCCACGACGCCATCGCGAGCCGCCACCGCAGTGAATGGCGTCGAGTCGAAGGGCGCGAGCGCGAAGTCCCAAGCGTATTTGCTGTAGAAGCCCAGGTGCGAGCCCTGGTTCTGGCCCTGCAGGACGAAGCGGCGATCGCCACCACCCCAGGGTAGGGTGAAGGGCGCGGTGGGGGCGGGGAGCGCGGCGGCCCGGCCCGGAATGAGGGCAGGAAACGCTAGGGCGGCGGCGCCACCGGCGGCAAGGCGCAGCAGGCGGCGGCGGGTGAGGCTTTGGGGTGGAGACTCCAGGGTGAAGGGAGACACGTTCAGGGGCAACGTCCTTATGGGTGGCGGTCAGGACTGGCGTTCGGAATGCTGGTTGACCTCCGTGCCGGCGGGCTCCGCCCGTATTCCCTAGGTGAACACTCACGGGCGGAATGTTGGTGTCCGACCCTGCGCTTGTGGTGTATGACGCGTAGTGTGGTGATGCGTGGCTCGCAGCCTACGGATGAGCGCGAAGGTTCCCTCCGCCCACCCATGTAACTTTTAGGAGTCGAGGGGGCTCCCCCTCGAGCACCCCGTCCCCTTCGACTGGCTCAGGGCAGGCGCCAAGGGCTGCTGCCCTCTCTGGGCTCTCCCGCCAACATCGACATCGCAGTAGGTGTCTCGCACAACCAGTATCACCCTACCACCCGAAGGTTGCTTCTCCGCTCGTCCCCTTCGGCGTGGCTCAGGACATGCTTCGATGGGCTCGGGAGGAGCGGACCGGGTGCTATCCGCTGGCCTGGTCCGCAGTGCCACTGACTAGGGCTTGGTCCATTACGAGGTGGGTTCGGCGCTTGCCTCGGTGAGGGTGGGCTTGAGCACCTCGTCGCGATTGATCTCCATCATGATGAAGTTGTAGCCGTTGCGCACCACTTTACCGATGACCCGGAAGCCGCATTTCTCGAAGGAGCGCTGGGCGCGGTGGTTCCAATCGAGGGTGTGCAGGTAGACTCGGCGGAGGTTGAACTTCTGGAAGACGAAGGGCAAGAAGGCGAGGATGGCCTCGGTGCCGTAGCCCTGGCTCCAGCAGTCCTTGCGGCCGATCATGATGCCCAGCTCGCCCTCCCGGGACGGCAGGTCGATGTCGTAGCACATGCAGTTGGCGATATGCTCGCCCTGCTCGTTATCGACGCTGAGCACCAACTGACGGGCGGGCGGGATCCGCAGGTCGCTCTTGTACAGGCGCAGGTAATCGGGGAAGCCCATGCGGAGCGGGTTCACCGCGTCGTAGCGGGCGAGGTCGGCGTCGGTGCGCCAGGCGTAATCGTCCTCGGCGTCTTCCAGGCGCTTTTCCCGCAGGGTCAGGCGCGCGGTCTGGATGGTCACCGGCTCCACACCGGGTCCACCGCCGCGGCCGGGCAGGCCGTCGCCGTTCATGCGGTCGCCGGCGCTGGTGGCCGGCGGCGGCGGCGACGGTCGCTACTGCGCTGCAGCGTCGCATTGCCTGCCAACACGTCGATGGCTTTGCGCACCATCTCCACCTCGTTCAGGTAGGTCATGCGGGTGACGGCCTCTTCGATGGGCACCCACAACACTTCGTCGAACTCGTGATCGTGCAGGCTGGTGTCGCCGGCCACCGGCTCCATCAGATAGTGGTAGACCTGCTTGTTGAGACGTGCGTGGTTCGGGCCGCCGTAGAAGAAATAGCGGATGACGCCCAGCTTGCCGAGAATGCGGGCCTGGTAGCCGGTCTCTTCCTGCACCTCGCGCAGCGCGGTCTCGCGAATGGCCTCACCCTCGTTCGGTGTGCCCTTGGGAAGGCACCACAGCAGGGGCTCGCGGCGCACGCAGAGCAGAATCTCGTTGGTGTCGCCGGCGGGGCGATAGACCACACCACCGGCGGATGTCAGCCAGTCGCCGCGGCGGCCGGCGTCACGCGGGCCATCGACTCTCACCGCTCACGTCCCGCGGGTACCCCAGCGTACACCGGCGTCAGCCAGTCCATGTGGCGCTCGTCGTTGCCGCGGATGGCGGAGACGAAGGCCTGCTGCAGGGCGCGAGTGATAGGGCCGGGGGCGCCATCGCCAAGGGTGTAGTGATCGATGTAGCCGATGGCCTCGATCTCGATGTAGGTGCCCACGAAGAAGGCCTCGTCGGCGAGATACAGCTCGGTGCGGTCGACGGCACGCTCCTGCACCGGCACACCGGCCTCGCGCAGCAGCGTCATCGCGCTCTCGCGGGTGATGCTCTCAAGGATGCCGGCGGTGGTGGGCGGCGTGATGGCCACGCCGTCGCGCACGATGAAGATGCAGGCGTGCGAGCCCTCGGCCACTTTGCCCTGCTGGTTCAGCACAATGCCGTAGTCGAAACCGTTGAGCTTCGCCTCGGTGGAGACGTAGCGGCTGTTCTGGTAGTTAGTGATGGCCTTGGCGCGGGGAGGCATCACGTTGTCCGGCAGGCGAGTCCAAGTGGAGACGCAGGCGGTGCTGGCGTGGCCGTTGCCGAGGGCGCTGGCGGCGGGCCGGCTGGTGATGTACGCCTCGCAGGGGATGTTGTTGGCGGGCAGGTAGCCGGCGATGTTCTGCGCCAGGTACACCACGGGCGAGCAGTAGGCGTCGGCCTTGTGCTGGTTGGCGCGCATCAATTCCAG
>CAXNDA010000158.1:0-4289 GCA_964200875.1 Chloroflexota bacterium
TACTCGCCTCAGGCAGGGCCGGCACCACACTCGAATATCATCGAGTTCCCGTGGTGGCGCCGGCTCGGCCCGCAACTGCTGGCAGTCGCGGCGGCGGTGCTGCTGGCAGTGGGCGGGGCTTTCGCCGGCAGCTACTGGTACGGTACGCAACCATTGACCACCGCCGTGATGCAGGGCGACGCTGGTTCGGGCCTGGCTTCGGTGGTGGTGCGCCGCTCGGGCGAGAGTGAGGTGGTGTTCTCGGGCTTGCAGCGGCCGGCCGGCGGCGAGGTCTATGTGGCCTGGGTGATCGGCAGCGACGGCAAGCCGGTGAACTCCGGCTTCACGCGGGATACTAGCACCGCCATCAAGCTCACCAACCCGCCGCTGGGGCGCACCGTCGCCCTGTCGCGAGAGAAGTCGGGCGATGTGGCCACCCCCACCACCAATCCGTTCCTGCTTGCCCCGGTGGCCCAATGAGTCCGGAAGCGGCCACCGAGGCAACGCTCGGCACGCTGGAGGCGTTGTACGACGCCTATCACCGGCAGGCGTTGGGGCTTGCCTATCGCATGGTGCAGAGTCAGGCGGACGCCGAAGAGGTGGTGCAAGACGCCTTCCTCTCGGTATGGCGGGCCTGGGACAGCTACGACGCCGGTAAGGGCTCGGTGCGCACCTGGTTATTCACCGTGGTGCGCAACCGAGCCATCGATAAGATCCGGCCCCGGCAGCGTACCAGCGCCGATCCGCTGCCCGAGGGGTTGGACCCCGCAGACAACACCGACGTGTTTGCCGAAGCCGCCGCGACCATCGAGGCCGAGCAGGCGCGGCAGGCGGTAGGAGCGCTCCCGGCCGACCAGCGTCAGGTGATCGAACTGGCGTACTTCTCCGGCTTATCGCATGGGGAGATCGCTGAACGCTTGGCCACGCCGGTAGGCACCGTGAAGAGCCGCATTCGCCTGGCGATGGAACGCCTTCGAACGGCTATGAACGCGCCCCCGCGTACGACCAGCACGGCCAGCGTTTGCTAAACTAAACCACTAATGCGCCCCGATGGATGGTGAATACCACGGCGGGGCGCATTGCTGTTCCGCTCAGCTCTGCCCCAGTGGTGGTCAGGAAGACCTGATCGAAGGGCGCCATCGCTTCCAGCACCGCCTCACGCCGCAGTGCGTCCAACTCCGACAGCACGTCGTCAAGCAGCACCACCGGCGGCTCGTGACTGACTTCCCGCAGGTACGCTGCCTCGGCCAGCCGCCAGCCCAGCGCCGCAGTTCGCTGCTGACCCCGCGAGCCGTAGTCGCCCGCCGGCGCCCCGTTGATCAGCAGCGCCACGTCGTCGCGATGCGGACCGACCGTGGTCTGACCCATGGCAACATCACGCCGCAGCGCCGCCGCCAAGGCCTCGCGGAACGCGGCGTCCAAGGCCGCAGCATCCTGCGAAGGGTCGGGGGCGGCGGCCGTGGGACGGTACTGCATGGTCAGGCGATCCCGGGAACCCGAAATCGCTTCGTGAGCTTCGGCCGCCAACGGCGACAGCCGGGCCAGGGCCCGCAGACGCTCGGCGATGATATATACGCCGTCTCGCACCAGCAAGTCATCCCACGGCGCAAGCTGCTCATGACCCACGTTGTGGTCCTGCATCTGCTTCAGTAGATGGTTACGCTGGGTGACCGCTCGGGCGTAGCGCTGCAGGGCGCGGGGGTAGCGGGGTTCGAGCTGGGAGATGAGGATATCGACGCTGCGCCGCCGCACTGCGGGCGCGGCCGTCACCAGTTCCACATCCTCGGGCCGGAACAGTGCGACCGGGAAGTTGCCCAACAGGTCCATCGCCCGCTTGGGCACGCCGTTCACCCGAATGCGCTTCTGGGCGCCAGGCGCAGCCGCCACAAAGTCGCCGGCGTCATCGTCTGGCGACGGTGGGGAGGGACGAGCATCGGCCTTGGCCATCACCGTGACATCGAGCGTGATCCGGCCGTGCGCCCGCATCACCGTGGCTTCGGCACGGGCCACCCGCTGGTCGCCTTCGGGCACCTGCCAGGCCACCAACTCGGCGTCCCGAGTGGTGCGCGGCGAGCGCGAGGTGGAGAGGTAGAACATCGCCTCCAGCAGGTTGGTCTTGCCCTGGGCATTCTCGCCGACCAGCAGCACCAGGCCGGGCGGAGGTTCGAGTTCCAGCAGGCGGTAGTTGCGAAAGTTGGTGAGGCGTAGACGGGTAACGTGCATGGGAATCTGCGGCATCGTAGCATGGGAGCGTATCGATGAGTAACGTTCGCTAAACCTGGGTTGTCACGGAGAGCGACTATGACCTCCATCCGCTGGGTGTACGCCTCCCTTCTGCTGGCCATGGTGTCGGTGCTGGGGTGCACCCAGGCGCCCATCGCCGGCGACCGCTCCGTGCTCGTGCTGACGGCTAAGGGCCCAGTGACGCCGGTTATGGCGCAGTACATCAACCGCGGCATCACGCTGGCCGAGACCCTGGGGGCAACGGCGGTGGTGCTGCAGATCGACACCCCGGGCGGGCTGGATACGGCGATGCGTGACATTGTGCAGCGCATTAACGCGGCCAAGCTACCCGTGATCAGTTACGTCGGGCCCGCGGGGGCGCGAGCAGCGTCGGCCGGAGCGTTCATCGTGATGGCCAGTCACGTGGCGGTGATGGCCCCCACGACGGCCATTGGGGCAGCGCACCCGGTGAGCGGCGATGGCAGCGACATTCAGGGCGCAATGAACGAGAAGGTGACCAACGACGCCGCAGCCTACATTCGAGGCATCGCGCAGCAGCGGGGCCGGAATGCCGATTGGGCTGAGCGCGCGGTGCGCGACAGCGTGTCGGCCTCTGCCGAAGAGGCCAAGCGGGACGGTGTGGTGGACGCGGTCGCAAACGACCTTCCGGCGGCGCTCGCAGCGGCGGATGGACGGCGGGTCACGTTGACCAGCGGGGCCGTAACGGTGCAGTCGCGCGATGTGGTGGTGCGGGTGGAGGAGATGAACCTATTCGAGTCGTTGCTTGCCATCATCGCGACGCCAAACGTTGCTTTTCTGCTGATGTCTTTGGCCACACTTGGGATCTACCTGGAGCTATCGAACCCTGGTTCATTCCTGCCTGGCATTGTGGGGGCGCTTAGCTTGGTGTTGGGACTATTCGCTTTGGGCGCACTACCTATCAACAACGCAGCGCTGCTGTTACTTGGGTTGGGATTCGCTCTGCTGGTGGCCGAAGTTTGGGTAACCTCGGGTGGCCTGCTGGCGCTGGGAGGCGGGGCCGCCGTAGCGTTGGGCGGCGCCATGCTGATGAGCGAGGCGGCGCCACCAAGCCTCGAAGTGAACCGCTGGCTGATCGCCGCGGTGGTACTGGTGCTGGTCGTGCCGTCGGTGCTGGTGGGGCGGTCGGTCGCTCACCTGAAGGGACGGAAGCCCACCGAAGGCCTTGCCGCAATGGTCGGTTTGGTCGGCGTAGCCCGTACCGAACTCGCGCCCTTGGGTACGGTACTGGTGCGGAACGAGCTGTGGCAGGCGACGACTGACGGGGAAACCATCGCGCCGGGCGAAAAGGTGCGGGTGACCGTTGCTGAAGGCCTTACGCTGCGGGTGATCCGGGAGAGCGCTCCGGCGATTTCAGGAGGCTAGTTCGGGTGCAGGGTGACGTCCCCGGCGTAGAAGGTACGCTCGTCGCCGTTCTCAGCGCGCACCACCAGCGCCCCATCCGCTGAAACGTCGACCGCGGTACCGTCGAACCGGCCGGGGGTCAGCACCCGTACCTTGGTACCCAGCGTTGCCACCAGAGCCTTCCAATCGTCGTACGGCGACTCGCCTTGCCCTGCCGCGAGATAGAGCCGGTCGAGTTCGTTAAGGAGGGCGATGGCAAGCTGGTTCCGGGACACTGCCTGGCCCAACTCCTTCGAGAGGCTGCTGACAGGGTACGGTGCATCGGGAATGTCGATGCCGTCCCAGTTAACATTGATGCCCACGCCGAGGGCGGTGAAGTGCGGGTCCTCGCCGTAAAACTCGGTCTCCACCAGCACGCCACCCACCTTGCGGTTGTTCACCAGCAGGTCGTTCGGCCACTTGATGGCCACCGCCAGGCCAGTGGTCTGCTCAATGGCTCGGCAGGCTGCCAGCGAGGCGATCATGCCCAGGAGAGCACAAACGGCGACGCTGGGCCGGAGCTGCACCGATAACAGGAGACCGGCGCCGGGAGGGGCATCCCAGTGACGGCCGTTGCGTCCCCGTCCGGACGTCTGCTCGTCGGTGATGAAGACGGCGCCCTCAGGGTCGTCGTCCTCCACCGCCGCCGCTTCGTCCTGAGTGGA
>CAXNDA010000159.1:0-4288 GCA_964200875.1 Chloroflexota bacterium
AGCCACACCGAGTTCAGGCCGATGTCCTCGGCGTGGACCGACTCGGCGATGACCTCGTGCAGGAACTGGCCGGCGTCGCGCCGTTTGTCGCCGTAGTTGGGCGGGTTATCGGTGAGGGTGAAGTAGCCGAATTTCATGGGGTGGGCTCCTGCTGCGGTCCTGGTTTCACGGCTAGTGCACGGACGGCGGAGTAGGATCGAAACCCACCAGCGACTCCAGAGCGGCCGCGATACCCAGCATTCGGTAGTCTTGGAAGGGGGAGCCGACGAGCTGCAGGCCGACCGGCAGGCCGTCGGCAGTGAGGCCCACCGGCACGCTGACCGCCGGCAGGCCGCAGAGGTTGAACGGGTGGGTGTTGCGGCCCATGGCGATGGACCCACCGGCCTCCGGAGGCTTGATGAGCGGCGCGGGTTCGGGCAGCGTCGGCATCGCCATCACGTCGACCGCAGTGGCAGCATCGGTCAGCGCCTGCATCACCAGACGGCGGGCACGCTGAGCCTTGGCGTAGTCGGCCGCCAGCACGAACTGCGAGGCCAGCAGCCGGTAGCGGATGTCCTCGCCATACCAGTCGGAGTGGGCCGTAATGTACGGCTCGTGCAGTACCCAGCCGTCGACGCCGCTGGCCGCCCGGATAGCGGCAAACAGGTCCATGTGCGGGATGGACTGAGGCACCACTATCGCGCCCTCGGCCACCAGACGGTCGACCGCCGCCTTGCACAGGCCCTCCACCTCGGGGTCAAGATCGTCCCAGAAGTAGTTGGCGGGCACACCCACTCGCAAGCCGCGGAGGCTGACCGTCGCGGGCGCAGCGTCGATTGGACGGGGTGATGATTCGGGGTCGGCAGGGTCGTAACCGGCCAGCACCTGCAGCATCAGCCTGGTGTCGGCCACGTCGCGGGTGAGCGGGCCGATGTGGTCGAAGTTCCAGTTGCTGGAGGCGAAGATGCCCTGGAGGCTGACCACGCCGTGGGTTTGCTTCAGCCCCACCAGGCCACAGAAGCTGGCGGGCATGCGCACCGAGCCACCGAAGTCGGTGCCCATAGCCGCGTAGCCGATGCCCAGCGATAGGCAGGCCGCCCCGCCACCGGTGCTGCCGCCCGGCACGTGGTCGAAGGCCCAAGGGTTGTGGACGGCTCCGTAGTGAGGGTTGGTGCTGGTGCCGCCCATCGCCATCTCGTGCAGGTTGGTCTGCCCGAGGGTGACGATGGCGCCCGCGGCCTTCAGCTTCGCCACCACCGTAGCGTCGGCGACAGGCATGCGCTCGGCGAAGACGCGGGAGCCGCAGGTGGTGCGCACGCCGGCCACGTCGATGTTGTCCTTGATGGTGATGGGCACACCGTGGAGTGGGCCGAGCGGGCGGCCGGCGGCGCGGGCGGCATCGGCGGCTTTGGCGTCGGCGAGGGCGCGCTCGGGGGTATAGGTGACGAAGAGGTTGTAGGCGTCCTTGTGGCGGTCGGCCTGCTCGATGGCGGCGAGCGTCACCTCTTCGGATGACACCTCGCCGCCGGCCAGGGCGTCGCGGACAGCGATGAGGGATAGGCGGCGGAGATCGGCGGCGTTCACTTCACGTCTCCCGGGGCCAGCGTCTGGGCCGTGCGGGTCTCGCTCAGGTCCAGCGATTGCAGCGTGGCGCGGGCCTCGCGGTAGAGCTTGTAGTGGCTGAGCAGCTTCTGGTGGGTGGCGTCGTCGTACTGGGGTGCGCCGCCGTGGAGTTGGGCGTCGGCAGCCTTGAGTTCAGCGAGGGCTTGGGCATCGTCCATGGGAAACCTCCTGGGAGCCGCGGGGATGTGGCGCCAGTGTACGGCGTGGGGGCGCGGCTGTCACCGCCCCAGGCACCTGGAACCCTCACCCCGGGCCCTCTCCTGGGGGGAGAGGGGGATCGGACGGTGTGGCGGGCGAGTTTGAATCGCAAAAAGGGTTCCTTAACCCTCACCCTCCCCCAATGGAGCGGCGGCGAAGCGTGGGGAGCGGCACGGGACCCCGCGGTGGCCCAGTTTGTCGGCAAGAAAGTACTGTAGGTTCGGAAGGGGGCTTGGCGGCCGCTGAAGTGCGGTTCCAGGCGCGGAGAATGCGCGCCCAAACTGGCCGGATCCGGGTTTCGCTGCACCTGTAGGCATGAACTCGGAGTTCGTTTCGCAAAAAGGTACTTACTCCATTTCGGGAGGGGCGGACGGGACCCGGCCGCCGGTTCTGGGCGGGCGAGGGCGCTGGGTGGACGCCAGCCGAGCGAGAGGCGGAGGTTGCGCCGAGCGGGGGGCGATGCATGCCGCCAGGATACCGCGAGGGTGTGGCGCTAAGTAGGGTGGGGTGTCACAAGAGAGTACGCACACCGGTATCTCGGAGCGAATCGACCGCGGCAGCCCCTAATCAACGGACCGCCTGGTGCCGCAGCATTCATCGGGGTAGTTGGGTGCCATATAGGTCAGCGCCAGCCGATCTCCGGTGACCATGCAAGGGTAAATGTGGTTTGAGTCGCGGCGGCGGTGGCTGGTGGCATGAGGAAGCGCTGAAGGAGACCGCCGGCGGCGTGCAGTTCTGGGACCTCTCCGGTCGGGGCATACTGAGCGGTAAAACGGAGCCACTGCGCCGCACGAGCACGATCTCGCAAGAATGTGTCGGTGAGGCCAGTCGGTGCGGCGACCGGCAGCGCCGTTCCGCGGCGGTCGAAGGTGTTGCGGAACGCGTCAGCCAGCACCTGCCCACACAGTGATTGCGTGCGAGCAAGAGTCCAGATGTCGTAGTAGTCCTTGATACGAGTGTTCGCCAGGCCGAACCGCACCATCGCCTCAAACTTCTCTGCGATGACCGTTTCGACGGGGTACATACGGAGGATCGGGCTCGGCATGTCGAGCAGTGTCGGGTACGCCGCCTCCACCGGGGCGGGTGTCACTGCGTCGCCGATGCCAATGTCGATGCGGACGGGGACGGCAGCGCTCCCGAGCAGTGCGGGTATGAGTATCTGGACCCCACCATAGGCTTCGAGCGCCCCAATGGGGCCGAGGTTGATGCCAGCGACGTCGAAAGTCAGGCCGTCGGGTTCAACAGGTGTCGCCGTGATCTCGGTGAAGATGACGCGTAGCGCTGCCTCACCCGTGTCGCCGGAGCCCAGCAGATCGATGTCGCGGGTCGGCCGGTATATGCTCTGGCCGAGCGCCGGCAGCAGCATGCCGCCCTTGAGCACGAACCGGTCCCGATAGGGCGAACTGCCCAACCGATAGAGGTAGCGCTCGTTGGCGTAGCGCTGTAGTGTGCGGTTGTAGTCCTCGCCGTGCGCTTTAGCCAGGTTGAGGAGCCGCGCCCGCACTGAGGCGACGATGTTCTTCGGCGAGGCTGCGGTCATTCCACCAGCGCTTCGAGGTAGGGCCGCATGACGTTCGCCACGCGGCAGATGGCAGCGTAGCGCATCAGCTCATCGAGTGTGCCTTTGCGCTGCCGGGTGTAGTCGCGCAGTGCCTCCAGGGCCAGGTCGAGCCCAATCTTGTTGCGGTACTTGAAGCAGTCGGCCAGGGTTTTGGCGGGACTGTACACCCGCAGTTCGGCGCTGCCGATGCGATGCGTCTCGACGCCCTCGGTGAGCGCCGGACCTGAGAACCGGACGATGCGCAGCGGCACGCCCGAGGCCACCGGCTTCCACGCCTTCTCGGCGATGGCCATCCACACGTCGCGCGGCTGCTGCGTGGTGAGGCCGTGGAACGCCAGCGCCGACAGCAGGCACACCACGCCGTTGGGGACGGCTACTGCGGCTTCGGCGAGGGTTTCCCGGCCGTCGAGGTCAATAGTGCCCGCCGAGAACAGCCCCCGACCCAGTTGGGTGACCTGCCCCGCCCGCACCAGCCGGTAGAGCCGGGCGCGCGGCAGGCCGGCAGCTTCGGCGTCTCGGGTGCGGAAAAGCCGGCGCTGAAGCGTGCGGGGGAAGCGTGGGGTGGCTGAAGGACCTACGGTGACCATGTGGTCAGTATAACAAAATCGCGGGTTATATCAACATCCCATGAGGTTTTGTTCCGAAAAAGCCGTCGTATCCCACCATACTGGTACCCAGGTACGCTTGGCTCCCAAGCAGCTGCCAAGCGTACCTGGGAGTGTCAAGCATTTCAAGTCCGTTGCCGACTGGGAGAGATTCACACGACCCCCGTCCCAGACCCTTGGACAGCCCTCAGCGATCCCCAATGCCCACGCCCTTTGGACTCGTACACCAATCTTGTAATTAATTACCGGATGCTGGAGGATGATGTCAGTCCTACTACCTACCGAGGCAGCAAATGTTCGAGTGGCTGAAGCGACTCCAGGG
>CAXNDA010000160.1:0-4236 GCA_964200875.1 Chloroflexota bacterium
GATTGCTTTCGACGCCTTCGAGTACGGCATCATCAAGCGCAGGGTGGTGGAGGGCGGATCAGAGGATGACGACGATTGGAAGATTGGTCATCCCGCGCTGTTCCCCAACTATCTGCGCCAGGGCGGCGGCAGCAACCGCGGCCGTTCGGGCGGCGGTGGCTTCCCGATCCGGGTGCCGATTGATGACACCACGACGGCGCACTGGGGGTACCGGTGTCACCCGATGATGGAGGGCGACAAGCCTCAGGCCGCGGAAGACATCCCGTACTACACCGTGCCCGTGCCGGTGCTCGACGACAAGGGACAGCCGGGCTGGGACGTGATGGACAACAACAGTGGCCAGGACATCACCGCCTGGATCACCCAGGGGCCCATCGCCGACCGGACGAAGGAAGTGCTAGGGCGCTCCGACCGGGGTATCATTCTGTTCCGGCAGCAGTTGCGCGATGCGCTGAAGGACGTGGCCGAGGGCCGCGACCCGATGTGCGTGTTCCGCGACCCGGCGGTTGATTATGTCGAGTTTCATTCGGAGACCAACGCGCGCTTCGGCCAGGGCGGGCCGCAGCGGCAACGGGGCGGTGCTGCCACCAAGTACAGTCCCATCTTGATCGCTCGGGAGGGCGAAGTCACCTACTAACCTGTAGCTTCGGGCCGTTTGACCATAAAAATCCGGGAGAGTGACGATCATGTTGACCCAAGCCGAGAACGAACTCCTTACCAAAGTTGGCCCTGGTACGCCGATGGGCGAGCTGATGCGCCGCTACTGGCAGCCCATCGCTGCCAGCGTGCAGTTGGACGAGCAGCCGGTGAAGAGCGTGCGCCTGCTGGGCGAGGACCTGACCCTGTATCGCGACAAGTCAGGCGACCTGGGCCTGATTGCCAAGCGCTGCGCCCACCGCCGTGTCGACATGCTGTTCGGCATTCCTACCGAGCACGGGCTGCGGTGCCCGTACCACGGTTGGGAGTACGACGAGACCGGCCAGTGCACCGAGATGCCCTACGAAGAGTCCGAGGGCAACAGCACCTTCAAGGACAAGATCAAGATCACGGGCTACCCCGTGCAAGAGCTGTGCGGCATGATCTTCGCCTATCTGGGCCCGCTGCCGGCGCCGTTGCTGCCGAACTGGGACTTCATGACCTGGGACGACGTGCACTACGACATCGGTGCCTGCATCATCCCCTGCAACTACCTGCAGATCATGGAGAACTCGCTGGACCCGGTTCACGTGGAGTGGTTGCACGTGCACTTCAGCAACTACGTGCTGGAGCGCATGGGCACCAACCTGCGGCGCCAGGGCTGGGACAACGCCAAGGGTGAAGTTGCCAAGCACAAAATGATCTCCTTCACCGAGTTCGATTACGGCATCCTCAAGAAGCGCATTATGGAGGACACCGACGAGAATCACCCCTACTGGACCATGGGGCACCCGATCGTGTTCCCGAACATTCTGAAGACCACCGGGTTCCAGTACCGGATTCCCATCGACGACCACAACACCTACCACTGGTGGCTGTTCCCCTACAAGCTGCCGGAAGAGGCGGGCATGACGCTGCCGCAGGCGAAGGTGCCGTACTACGACGTGCCAATGCCCACCGTGGGCGCCGACGGCGTGCCCCCCTGGAGCCTGCTGGACAACAACAGCGGCCAAGACATCATGATGTGGATTACGCAAGACAGCATTGCCGACCGCACCGAGGAGGCTTTGGGGCTTTCGGACAAGGGCATCATTCAATATCGCAAGATGCTGGTGGATAACATCAAGCGGATGCAGGCCGGCCAAGATCCCATGAACGTCTTCCGCGATCCCGAGCAGAACAAGTATCTGGAGCTGCCTTCCGAGTACTGGTACCTGCAGATGCAGTCGGGCCGCAATAACCTGAATCGTACCGGCGGCGCCAGCAAGTACAGCCCGGTTATCGCCGAGGCGGTGCGCCGCATCAAGGGTGAAGAAGCCCTGAAGCAGCCGGTTTTCTAAGAACTTGATATCTGGGGCGGTCTGGGACTTGCAACCAGGCCGCCCATGTCGTAGGATTCCGTAATACTCCTAGGTATCGGGTTGCCCTATGAGTAGGTCTGCGATAACAAGCCGTCTGACGGCGAAGTGAAGTTTAAGAGAGGAGGGGTGATGCGTCAGTACATCATAAAGCGCCTGCTGCTCATGATTCCCGTGGTGTTCGGCGTGACTTTGCTGAACTTTACGTTGATCCACATCGTGCCGGGCGACGTGGTAGACGTGATGTACGGTGACACGCCGCTGTCCGATTCGGACAGGGCAGCCATCCGGGCTCAGCTCGGTTTGGACAAGTCGCCGATTGAGCAGTATGTGCACTGGATAGGTGGAATCGCGCGACTGGATGCGGGCAATTCGCTCTGGACGCGGCGCCCCGTTTTCCAGGAGATCGCTGACCGCCTTCCGGTTACGATCCAGTTGGCGCTCATGGCATTCTTTATCCAGTTGCTGATAGCCATACCCGTGGGCGTGTACTCTGCCACGAACCAAGACAAGCCCAGCGACCAGAACGCTCGGCTCCTGTCCATCGTCGGCACAGCCACGCCCGACTTCTGGGTGGCGACCATTGCCATCGTGGTATTATCGAGTGCCGTTGGGTGGATCCCTCCGTTAGGAGGCGTGGCGTCGCTCTTCAAAGACCCGGTGACCAACCTGCAGCAGTTCATTCTGCCGGCGCTCATCATAGGCACTTCGGGAGCAGGCGCGTTGACCCGGCTGGCACGCAACACACTGCTGGATGTAGTCCGCCAGGACTACATCCGCACCGCGTTTGCCAAGGGCTTGGCCACCCGCCGAGTATGGTACGTGCATGCCGTGCGAAACGCGCTGATCCCGGTTTTGACCCAATCAGGGAGTTCTCTGGGCAACCTGCTGGGCGGTACCGTCA
Source organism: Chloroflexota bacterium (assembly GCA_964200875.1). Taxonomy (GTDB): domain Bacteria; phylum Chloroflexota; class Dehalococcoidia; order SHYD01; family SHYD01; genus SHYE01. The sequence goes on from CAXNDA010000160.1 coordinate 2,899, forward strand.
TCATCGAGAACATCTTCTCGCTGCCGGGTGTGGGGCAGCTGACGCTCAGTTCCATTCAGCACCGGGACATCCCACAGCTGGAACTGAACGTGCTGATGCTGGCACTGCTGTTCCTGACGATCAATTTGATAGTCGACCTCAGCTACGGCTGGCTCGACCCACGCATTCGGTATAGCTAGGAGCAACCAATGACTGCTACTCATGCAGGGGCAGGAGCCCTCGGACTCGAACTCGACCGCCAGCGTCCTTCTGCGTGGTCGAACTTTCTGCACATCGCCAGGACGAAGTATCTGGGAACAGCATCAGCCATCGTCCTGATTTTCTTCTTCGGCTTGGCGGCGTTCGCCCCGGTGCTTGCGCCTTATGACCCCATTGAGGTCAATACCAATGTGTCGCTGCAGGCGCCGAGCGCAGCCCACCTATTGGGTACCGACGAGTTGGGCCGCGACTTGTTGAGCCGGGTGATGTACGGGGCACAAGTCTCGCTGATGGTGGGCCTCACTTCTGTGTTGCTGGGCGTGGTGTTCGGAGTGTTCCTCGGCATCACCTCTGCCTACTTCGGTGGGTTCTATGACCTGGTCGTCCAACGCCTCATCGACTCGCTGCAGGCCTTCCCGTCGCTGATCTTGGCCCTAGTCTTGGTCGCAACGCTCGGGTCCTCGGTGCAGAACGTCATCTTCGCCATCGCTATCACCCTCATCGCCACCAAGGCGCGGGTGGTCAGATCGGCGGCGCTCAGCCTCATGCAGAACCAGTATGTGGACGGCGCTCGGGTCATCGGCTGCAAGAGCCCGTACATTATGGTGAAGTACATTGTGCCCAACGCTTGGGCCGTGATCATCGTGCTGTTCTCGCTCAGCATTGGCCAGGCCATCATCCGCGAGGCCTCGCTGAGCTTCCTGGGCCTTGGCCCGCCGCCGCCAACCCCGACCTGGGGTGGCATGCTGAGCGGCAGCGCCCGCAGCTACATGAGCACAGCGCCGTGGTTGGCACTCGCCCCGGGCATGTGCATCATGCTGGTGGTGCTTGCCTTCAACCTGCTGGGCGACACAGTGCGCGACGTGCTGGATCCTCGGCTTCGGGGAACCAACTAGGTCAGTTTGGCATAGACGGTAAAGCAGCCCCTGCACTATGTGCAGGGGCTGCTTTGTTTCTGCGTTGTCCGTGGGGCTGCCTCAGCGGCGGCGGGCACGTAGCGACGATCCGGCCGCGGCGGCCAGCCCCCGCCCGATGCCTTCGACGGGGCTCAGGCAACAGGCTTACGCCGGACTACCCAACGCGCCTCCGGCCCCCGCGAGCTCCTGTTTGCTTGGAGCGCCGTCGAAGGCATCAGGCGAG
>CAXNDA010000161.1:0-4186 GCA_964200875.1 Chloroflexota bacterium
TCCCCCCGGCAGGAAACACCGGACCCCAATTGTTCTGATAAAAGGTGAGTACATCGGTGCTGCTGCCGTTGATTAGCCAGTGGTTGTCGAACCGGAGCTGGCGTGTGAGATTCCCACGCTGCGCCGTATCCATCTGTACCGGATTCACCTTCACGCCGATGGCTCGCCAGTAATCAGCCACTGCTTCAGTGACGTCCAGGGTGCCGGGAAACTGTGCAAGCTCCGTAATGTGCAGGTTGGTCTCCAGTGGGCGGTCTGGGCCGTAACCAGCTTCTGCCAACTGCTGTCGGGCGGCCTGGGGGTCGTAACCATACTCGTCTCTGAACGCGCGCTCGAACGTAGGGTCCCAGCCGGGGCGGGTGGGGTGCAACGCCGGGTGCACCATCACCTCGGCCTTGCCCCGAAAGATGCTGCGGTTGATTTCGTCGAGGTTGATGGCTTTCTGCAGTGCTCGCCGTACCCGCACGTCACTCAACGGGGTGTCGGGATAGAGCCAACCGCCGTCGCCGCCCTTCATGAGCGCGTCGAAATCGCGCACGTACAGCCCCTGAGGGTTCAAGAAGATACGCGAGGCGGCCACCCGGCTGCGCACGCTCCGCATACCCTGACGCTCTGCCTGGGCGGAGAGATCCTGCGACAGCGTTGCGAGGTGTACCTCCCCCGTCAACAGCGCTGCGAGCCGCGTGGACGCCTCCTTGACCCAGCGGAACTCGAACTCGGGAAAGTCGGGCTTGAGGTTCCAGTGCTCATAAGGCACTCGCTCGAAACGGACATAAGCCCCCTGCTGCCGCGACAAGAACTGATAGGGTGCGGTGCCCGCAATGGGCTTGGTGTTGAGGCTTGGAGCACCTTCACGCTGGAACGACGTGCGGCTGCGAACCTCCATACCGTTGCCCGCCCGCGAGATGAGATACGCGAAGTTGGCGTCGGGGTCTAGTTGCATCGTCAGCTCGTAGGGCCCCGCTGGGGTTATGCGTTGCACAACCCGGCGCCAATATGGGCTATCGGAGCTGACGCTGTCCGGCGCCGCGATCTGCTCCCACGTGAAAACCACGTCATCAGCAGTGAACTCGCCGTTGTCGCGGTGGAACACGACGCCCTTGCGGAGTTGGAAGCTATACGAACGCCCGTCGCTCCCAAGGGACCACGCAGTCGCAAGCTCCGGGACAAACTTGCCCGATGCGGCGTCGATGCCGATCAGATACTCGTTTTGTGGACGCAACTGGAAGATATCGATCTGCCCGAGCATCCGGTTGTCGTTGCTCTCGGTGGTGGCAGGCGGCGCGATGGCCAGCACTACCCGGTTGCTGAGCGGCGGTCCCGGCGCCGGGTTGGGAACGTTTGCTGCCGGGGGACTCGCGGTGGGCGTCGCGCACCCGTACGCCATCAGCCCAAGCAGGCCTGAAGCCAACAATCTCCACAAAGTCTCTACCTCCCTCACCCGCTAGCTCGCCCGGACACGGTGGCCGTGGGACATCATGGTAACGGTTTGCCCAGCGCTGATGGGGCTGGTGTCTTCGGCACACAAGAGGGCTACGGTTGCGGGTTACGGGGGCGGTCACCATCGGTTGGGTAGGTTTCTCATCCATCCCCAATCACAACAGCACCGGCCGATACCTCCCCGCCCGCAGCTCGGCGATCAGCTCCGCCAGGCTGGTGATGCGGCGTTCGAAGGCAGTGGCGCAGGAGCCGATGTCCTCGGATTGGTGGGCGTCGCTGCCGCCGGTGGCGAGGAGGCCAGGGGGCTGGCCAGCGCCCGCGCCCGTTAGGCCAACCTCACCCCAACCGCGCAGCCAGCCACCGCTTGAACGACGCCTGGCTCTCGCCCGAGGGCCGGCCGGCCAGCAGCCCCTCGACGCTGATGTCCTCGTCGAGGCTGTCCCAGTGGATGCCCTCACCGCGGCCGATGAGCCGCCACGACGCGCGTTCAGCCGGGGTGCCGTGTGCCAGCCGGGGGAACCACTGAATGGGGACGCTAATGCTGCGGCCGTCGCTGAGGTCCACCCAAAGGGTTGTCTCGTCTGCATTCACCGTCAGCGCCGCGAGGGCCATTGCGTTACCTCCAGTCGAAACTTGCCTCAGACTACAACACCACCGGCCGGTAGCGCCCCGCCCGCAGTTCGGCGATCAGCTCCGCCAGGCCGGTGATGCGGCGGTCGAAGGCGGTGGCACAGGAGCCGACGTCTTCGGGTTGGTGGGCGTCGCTGCCGCCGGTGGCGGGGAGGGTGAGGCGGCCGGCGAGCGCTACGGAGAACGCGTTCTCGGCGGGGCGACCGCGGCCGTTCTCGCCCTCCAGGGCGGTGCAGGCGGGATACAGCGGGTGCTCGACGGCGCGCTCCAGCGCCTCGGCGTAGGCCTCGGGCGTCTGCTTGTTCCAGGGCACCTGGCGACGGTAGGGGTGGGCCGCCACCATGGCCCCGCCCGCCTGCGTCACGTGCGCTGCCAACTCGTCCCAGCGGTGCATGCCGTAGCTGTACGTCTCCAGCCCGAAGCACAGCACGTGGCCGGTCTCGGTGGTGATCTCGCAGCCGGGAATCACCAGGAAGTCGTGGCGGCGGGAGAGATCGGCAACCTCGTCGTGGTCCCAGAAGTAGTCGTGCTCGGTCAGGCACACGCCGTCGAGGTGGGCGACCTTCGCCAGGTCCACCAGCTCGTCGGGGCTCAGCGTCGAGTCCCAGGAGTGGCGCTTGGTGTGGGTGTGGAGGTCGATCAGCATCTGGGGGCTCCCGCGCTGCCGCCCTCGTTGCCCACGGCGCGTCTTTCCCACCCGCCCACCCGCCTGAACTTGAAGAACCGGGGGGGCCCTTCGGCATGGCTCAGGACAGGCACCCCCCGTGCCCCCCGGCAAACAGGGCTGCGCCCTCTCTGCACGCTCCCGCCGGAGAGGCCGCCAGTGCCCGTCTCGATAGCCGCCCCCGGCACGTAGGGGCGGATCCACGTGTCCGCCCGACCGCCGTTGCCTGACCCTGCGCCCGGGAGGCCCCGGAACCAACCGCGAGGGTCGCCGTCCCATGCCCCTCCGACCGGGTCGGCGGCCACCCTCGCCATTGACCGGCCGAACCCGTAGGGGCGAACCCATGTGTCCGCCCAACCACCGTCGCCACATACCGCGAACGGGGTTTCAATCGCCGGCCTCTCGGCTTGCGGACCGATACCGCCCATCACCCAACGGCCCCGCTGGCCCGCAGCGCGGCGATCTCCCCCGCCCCGTACCCCAGCTCCGCCAGCAGCTCGTCGGTGTGCTGACCCAGCGTGGGATAAGGCCGCCCCTCCTGGTCGGTCGGGGTTGCCGAGAAGTCCAGGTAGTTCCCCACCTGCTGCACCAGCCCCGAAGCCGGGTGCATGCCCCACACGAAGTAGCCGTTCGCCAGCGCCTGCTCATCGGTAAAGAAGCGTGAGGCGTAGTCCACAATCACCGGCGCGCAGGCAACGCCCGCCGCTTCGAGCGCCGCCAGCCAGGCATCGCGATTCCCAGCGCCGAACGCCGCCTCCAGCGCAGCAGCCAGCTCCTCTTGGTGCGAGGCACGCGCCGCCACGGTCGCGAACTGTTCGTCATGCAACGACGCCCCTAGGCCTGCGACGCTTGTCAGCCGCTCCCACCCACTTGGGTCATCCGGCGTGGCATACAGAAACAGCCAGTCGTCGGCGCAGCGGTACATGCGGTCCAGCGGCCCGAAGCCGTGCTGCCCCTGGTCCGGCAGTGGCCGCTCCACCCGTCCCTGATAGCGAGTGAACCCCTCGGCGTTGAGATACAGCGCCGACCGCAGCAGGCTGAACTCCAGCTTCCGCCCCCGCCCGGTGCGCTCGCGGTCGAACAGCGCCAGCGTCACCATGCCCGCCTGCAGCATCGCGGTGGTGAAGTCGGTGATCGCGACCACCATGAACACCGGCGGATTGTGGGGACCGCCCTGGGCCCGCTCGGTGCCCGCCATCGCCTGCAGCAGCGGGTCGAACCCCGGCCGGTGGGAGTAGGGGCCGCTGGCGCCGAAGGCCGACACGCTGACGTAGATGAGACGTGGGTTGAGCGCTGCGATGGTCGCGTAGTCCACCCCCAGCCGCTCCACCACACCGGGGCGAAAGTTCTCCACCAGCACGTCGGCCCAGGCACAGAGGCGATGCATCACCGCCCGCCCCTCGGCCGTACGCAGGTTGATGGGCAGGCTGCGCTTGCCGCTATTCAGGCTCT
>CAXNDA010000162.1:0-4173 GCA_964200875.1 Chloroflexota bacterium
CCAAGCAGATGGACCAGCGCATGGGGTTTCAAAGGGTGCCCTCGCAAGACCTGCACTCCGGCCCTATGACGATTGAAGCCTACGAACTCGATCTGCGCACCCTCTCGGTGTAACCGGCTGGCCGCACTCTCGGGTTGGGTTATGGACTACCGGTTCAGGGAGCGAGCCGTCCGGTTGATACTGCACGTGCCTGAAGGGGAGCGTTAGCTATGCCGGTATCGCCGCTCACGATCAGCCTAGACAATGGCCGCAGCGTAGACGCCGTACAGCACCTGCCGGAGGGCGACACCCTGCCCGAATGGGTGGTGGTGTACGCACCCGGCGCCGGCTCAAGCCTCGACGATGGGTTCGGCGTGTTCTTGTGCGAGCGCTTGGCGGCCCAGGGCATCGCCGCGGTGCGGTTCCAGTTCCCCTACCAGCAGGCACGCTCCCGGCGGCCCGACCCCCCGGCGCTGTTGCAGGCCACCTGGCGCGCAGCGATCGACGCCGCCCGGCCAAGGGGCCGGCGGATAGCGGTCGGAGGCCGCTCGATGGGCGGACGGATCGCCTCGATGGTGGCGGCGGCCGGCACGCCGGTGGATGCCTTGGCGTTGTTCGCGTATCCGCTACGGCCGCCAGGGCAGCCCGAGAAGATCCGGGTGGCGCATCTGCCCCAAATCACCGCCCCCACGCTCTTCTGCTCCGGCACGCGAGATAGCTTCGGTACCCCCGGCGAGCTGGCCGAGGCCGCGGCGCTGGTCCCCAACGCATCACTTCACCTGCTCGAGGGCGCGGATCACGGCTTCACCTGTCTCAAGTCCTCGGGGCGCACCAAGCAGCAGGCGTGGGATGAAGCTGTCGACACCTTTATCGCCTGGCTGCATGAGCGCTGACTCACGGTGTGACGCACGTCGTAGGGGCGGCTCGGCTCGCGGCCTTCGGATGAGCGTGATGGTTCACTCCGCCCACCCATGGAACTTTTTAGGAGTCGAGGGGGTCCCCCCTCGAGCCTGTCTCAAAACCTCCCCGCCACCGCCCGCGGCCTACGGATGGACGTTGAGAGTACCCTCTCACCCACGTACGTACGTACGTACGTACGTCTATGAGGGCTGCCGCCCACAAACACCCGCCGGACTTGCATGGGCTGACAGTGAGTTCTGAGACAGGCTCCCTCGAACACCCCCGCCCCTTCGACGTTGCTCAGGGCAGGCGCAAGGGCTGCCGCCCTCTCTGGACTCTCCCGTCCTCGCCAAACATCACGGTACATGCGTCGCACCACTAGCCCTCTTCCGGCATAGCCGCCGAGAACTACCGGCCAAGTTTTTAGCCTACCGCGTTTGACACCGCCTATTCACCGGCGTAGGCTCCCCATAAGGTGACCAGCGCGCCCCCAGGTTTGGCGGGCATGCTATCGAGATCGCCAATCTGCAACAGGAGACCACCACATGCTTTCCCGTGCCGAAAACGAGATGCTGTGCCGGACCGGCCCCGGTACCCCCATGGGCGAACTCGTCCGCCGGTTTTGGAGGCCGGCGCGGCTGGTGCCCGATCTGCCGGAGCCTGACTGCGAGCCGGTGAGACTCAAGGTGCTTGGCGAGAACTTGGTGGCGTTCCGCGACACCAACGGCAAGGTGGGCGTGCTGGAGCGGCAGTGCCCGCACCGCCTGGCTGACATGTGGTTTGGCCGCAACGAGAACGCCGGCCTCGCCTGCGCCTACCACGGCTGGAAGTTCGACGTGGACGGCAACTGCATGGAGATGCCCACCGAGACCGCCGAGAGCAGCTACAAGCACAAGGTCCGCATGATCAGCTACCCCACCCAGGAGTACGGCGGCGTGGTATGGGTGTACATGGGCCCCGCCGAGCAGCAGCCTGAGCTGCCTCAGATGGAGTGGTGCCGTGTGCCCGACGATCAACGGGTGGTGCGCAGTTGGCTGCAAGACAGCAACTACATGCAGGCCACCGAGGGCGAGATCGACTCTGCCCACATTAGCTTCAACCACCGCTGGATGAACATGGACGCGATGCCGGCGGCACAGCGCACGCCGCAGCGCCTGTTGCCCGATGGCCGCCCAATGCGCGTGCTGGATGGCGCCCCCCGCTTGACCGTGAAGGAGACCGATTACGGCTTCACCTACGGCTCCCGGCGCGAAGTGGGCGAAGGACAGTACTACTGGCGCGTCACGCAGTTCTTGCTGCCCTTCTACAGCATGATCCCGGGGCCCAGCCGATCGGCCGGCAGTGGCCGCTGCTGGGTGCCGGTCGACGACGAGCACAACATGGTATTCCAGTACCAGGCCAGCGCCGATGGCCCCATGAGTGAGCAGCAGCGGGTGCGGGCCAGCGCCAGCCCCGAGAACCTGACCTTCCAGCACCATGAGCTGAAGGACGGCACCATCATCGACTGCTGGCGCCCGCAGCGGCAGCGCGGCAACGATTACCTGATCGACCGCCGCATGCAGAAGTTCGACAACTACACGGGCATCGCCAGCGGCCGCGAGCAGGACATGGCCATGACCGACGGCATGGGGCCCATCCCCCAGCGCTGGCGTGAGCACCTGGGCACCACCGACATCGCGATCATCACCGCCCGCAAGATCCTGCTGCGCCTCGCCCGTGAGTTGCAGGAGGGCAGGGAGCCGTTCGCCCCGCATCACGGCGACGCCTACCGCGTGCGTCCCATCGACATCGTGTCGGACGAAGCAGACTTCGTGAAGCTGTACGACAAGCACGCCGACTTGGCGATGGCCAAGGTTTAGTCACCGAGGGCAGACAGCGAAAGGGAGCGGCCGAAATCGGCCGCTCCCTTTTGTTCACCGCTGCGCTGGCCGTGGTGAGACTGCGGATTGGATGTGTGGGGAGGATTGCAATGGGCTACCGCTGCCCTCACGAGGGAGCGACGCCGAGAACGGCGGAAGGATGGTCGTTCACCGGCATGGGATGCTCCCCGTTCGTTGGTTTGGTGCGGGGTGCGAAGCGGGGGATTCTTCCTGACGTCAGAATGACCGATCCTGGACCACGCCCGGTTCGTGGATTATGTCATGCTGAGGAACGAAGCATCCCCGTCCCCGACTCTTGAACGGGCAACACGCCTTCGGGTAGGTATTCGACATTCCGGACTGTGACGGGTCGGTTTCGGCCCATCTTCGTACCAGTAGCGTCATCCCCGCACCCCTGAGTTCCTACCCCAAGCGCAGGCTCTCAGCGGGGGCACACCTTCACGATATAAGGCTCTTTCCGCCTGTGCAGTGCGTCAGCACACACCTCGATACGCGCGCTGGGGTAGGCAACAGCCTGCAGAGCCGTTACCGTAGACCGCACACAAACATTCGGAGGTCCACATGGAACGCAGTGAGGCATATCGTCGGGGGGCGGAGATGCGGGCGCAACTGATGGGCGAGGACGCCGCTGCGGCCATGAACGCCGGCGCCTACAGCGACCCTGCCGCCCAGCAGTTCCGGGATGCGGCCATCGAACTGGTGTTCGGCGGCATCTGGACCCGGCCTGGGCTGGACCTGAAGCTACGCACACTGATCACGGTGGTGGCCGACGCAGCCACCGGCCGCGACGAGATCGAGATTCACCTGCGGATGGCCCTGCGCCAAGGGTGGACCGAGCAGGAGATCACCGAGGCGTATATTCAGCTCATGGGTTACGTCGGCGCACCGCTTGTACGCACCGCGTTCGTGCGCTCCCGCCCAGTGTTCGAGGAGTTTCGGGCAAAGTAGCGGCACGCAGGCACAGACATCCATTCGTCTGAGCTTGTTGAACCTCCCGGCCCCTGGACCCTTCGGCAGGCCCAGACGAATGGTGCCGCGGAGAGATGTACCCTAGTCGTGTGACGCATGTACAGTGATGCTCGACGAAGGCGGGAGAGTCCAGAGAGGGCGGCTGCCCTTGGCGCCTGCCCTGAGCAACGTCGAAGGGGCGGGGGTGTTCGAGGGGGAACCCCCTCGACTCCTAAAAAGTTCCATGGGTGGGTGGAGGGAACCCTCGCGCTCATCCGAAGGCCGCGAGCCAAGCCACACCACACTACCTGCATCGCACCACTAGCTCAATCGCCCCAGATGCGGCGCTTGACCGGGCATGAGAAACCCGCTTGCTGCATTGCCCACAGCGCCCCCAGTGCCGCCGCGGCACCAGCAAAGTCGGCGGTCATGTCGCGCACGGTGTCAAAGCTCAACAGCGCATCCT
>CAXNDA010000163.1:0-4153 GCA_964200875.1 Chloroflexota bacterium
CCTGCCCTGTGACGCAGGTTAAGACGACCGAAAACGACGGCTACAACGCTGTGCAGATCGGGTTCGGCATCGCCAAGAAGCTCAGCATGGGCGAAAAGGGCCATCTGGGTTACGGCGGCGCCAACAACGCACGGAAGAAGCCCGACAACTACAAGGGTTCGGCCAAGGCCGATGCGCCGCTGGGCCTGCTGAAGCACCTGCGCGAGGTGCCCGCCAGCCCGGACGTGAAGGTGGGGGATGTGTTCACCGCATCCACCTTCGAAGAGGGACAAACCGTCGACATCACCGGCTGGTCCAAGGGTAAGGGCTTTCAGGGTGGTGTCCGGTTGCACCACTTTGCGGGTGGCGACAAGACCCACGGCCAGTCCGACCGCCATCGTGCGCCAGGGTCTATCGGTTCGGGCACCACGCCAGGCCGGGTGTTCAAGGGTCAGCGGATGGCGAGTCATATGGGGTCGGAGCGGGTGACCGCGAAGAACCTCATCATCGTCAAGGTAGATGCTGAGCGGGGTCTGCTGCTCATCAAGGGTGCGGTGCCCGGAGCCGCTAACGGGATTGTGCTCATTCGTACAGCCAAAAGCTCTTCGTAACGGATTCGGCCATGGAATATCCGCTTCACAATCAACAAGGTTCTCAGGTCGGCACGGTGCAACTGCGTGACGATGTGTTCGGCTTGACGCCCAACGGGGCAGTGGTGCACCAGGCAATGGTGCGGCAGCTGGCCAACGCACGTCAGGGCACCAGCTCCACTAAGACACGTGGCGAGGTGGCCGGCAGCACCAAGAAGCTGTTCCGCCAGAAGGGTACCGGCCGGGCCCGTCAGGGTTCGGTGCGAGCGCCCCATCGTCGGCACGGTGGTATTGTGTTTGGGCCGAAGCCCCGCAGCTATCGCCAGGCCATGCCAAGGAAGATGCGCCGATTGGCCATCCGTTCAGTGCTGTCCTCGAAAGCGGCCGACGGGGAGTTGCTGTTGCTCGAGTCCCTGGAGTTGGGTTCGCCCAAGACCAAGGACATGAACCTGGTGTTGCAGGCCTTGAACGCCAGCGGCACTACCCTGGTAGTGATGGCGCCGCCGACCGACAACGTGGTGCTTGCGTCCCGTAACTTGCCCGGCGTCTACACCCTGCCGGCGCAGACGGTGAACGTACGTGCGCTGCTGACCCACAAGTATCTCGTGATGACCCTCGATGCTGTCCGGGCCGCTGAAGGCTTGTGGGGGCTTGAGGCTGCGACGGAGGGGGCGGACTAATGGAACTCTGGGAAGTATTGCGCAAGCCCATTGTCACCGAGAAAAGCACGATGTTGCAAGAGCAGAACAAGTACGTGTTTGCGGTGGCGACTGACGCCAATAAGGCGCAGATCAAACAGGCTGTCGAAAAGGCCTTTGATGTGACCGTGAAGGCTGTGAACGTCATGAGCGTGCACGGCAAGATGCGACGGATCGGACGGCACGCCGGCCACCAGTCGGACTGGAAGAAGGCAGTGGTAACCCTGCTGCCCGGCCAGAAGATCGAATTCTTCGAAGGCGTGTAAGGAGTAAAGCATGGCGTTACGCATTTATAAACCTACCTCGCCTGGCCGCCGCGGCTCCAGTGGGGCATCCTTCGAGGAGATCACTAAGAAAGCGCCCGAGCGCTCGCTGGTCGTGTCGATCACCAAGTCGGCAGGCCGCAACGCATACGGTCGCGTCACCGTTCGGCATCGCGGCGGTGGTCACAAGCGTCTGCTGCGCATCATCGATTTCAAGCGCGATAAGATTGGGATCCCCGGCAAAGTGAACGCCATCGAGTACGATCCCAATCGCTCGGCGCGGATTGCGCTCATCAACTACGCGGATGGTGAAAAGCGGTACATACTGGCGCCAAACGGGCTGCAGGTAGGGGCGACCATCATGGCTGGACCTGATGCGGAAGTGCGGCCGGGCAATGCACTGCCCTTACGCAACATCCCTACGGGTACTCAGCTGCACAATGTCGAGATGAAGCCGGGCAAGGGCGGCCAGCTGGGTCGCAGTGCCGGCACCTCCATACAGCTGATGGCGAAAGAGGGCAACATGGCGCTGCTGCGTCTGCCCTCGGGTGAGATGCGTCTGGTGGAGGCTGCCTGCATGGGCACGGTCGGGCAGGTCGGCAATACGGACCACTCGAACATTAAGCTAGGCAAAGCGGGCCGCAACCGGCATCGGGGCTTCCGGCCGACGGTGCGGGGTTCCGTCATGAACCCGGTCGACCATCCTCACGGTGGTGGCGAGGGCAAGGCGCCTATCGGCATGCCGGGCCCGAAGACGCCATGGGGCAAGCCGGCGTTGGGCTACCGCACCCGGAACAACAAGGGCACCGACAAGTTCATCGTGAAGCGCCGCACCAAGTAGTCGCGTAACCAGGGCAAGGAAAGCGTATGTCTCGTTCCACCAAAAAAGGTCCATTCGTGGCAGACCATCTGATGAAGAAGGTTGTAGCTGCTCAGGCGAGCGGCTCCAAAACCGTCATCAAGACCTGGTCGCGGCCCTCCACTATCATGCCGGAGATGGTCGGCCTGACCATTGCGGTCCATGATGGCCGGCGGCACATTCCGGTGTTTGTCACCGAGAACATGGTGGGGCATCGCCTGGGCGAGTTCGCTCCGACCCGCCACTTCCGCGGTCACCGCGGTTCAGAAGCCACGACATCGGTGAGGAGGTAACGCATGCCACGAGTTAGCGCAACGGCTCACGGGCTTGGTCGCTCGCCGACCAAGTTCCGTCCGATTCTGGCAGTGGTGCGGGGCAAGCGGGCCCTCGACGCATTGCAGATCCTGAAGTACATGCCTTCGCCGGCGGCTTACGACGTGTATAAGGTGCTGCAGTCGGCCATCGCGAACGCCGAGAACAATCACCGGATGTACACCGCCGGCCTGAAGATCGTGGCGGTGAGCGCCAATGAGGGCCCGCGCTTGCGCCGGTTCAAAGCACGGTCACGAGGACGGATTAGTCCCATCATTCGGCGAACCAGCCACGTCACCGTGGCTGTGGACGAGGAGGCATAATGGGCCAGAAAGTTCATCCCACAGGGTTCCGCCTGGGGATTATCAAAAACTGGCAGGCCCGATGGTGTGCTCCGAAGGCCAAGGACTACACGCTGCTGGTGCACGAGGATCTTGCTATCCGGGGCGTGCTGGCGAAGAAGTACGCTGACGCCAGCGTGGCACATGTGGAGATTGAGCGGGGCGCCAACCAGGTGACCGCCACCATCTTCACCGCCCGGCCTGGTATTGTCATTGGCCGCCAGGGTCAGAAGGTGGACGAAACCCGGCAAGAGTTGGAGAAGATGACGGGCAAGCGGGTCCGCATCAACATCCAGGAGATTCGCGTCCCAGACCTGGACGCCTTCCTGGTAGCCCGTAACATTGCCGACCAGATTCAGCGTCGCGTGGCGTACCGCCGTGCCATCAAGCAGGCTGTACAGCGGACCTTGCAGCGCGGCGCGCAAGGGGTGAAGGTGATGGTTTCCGGCCGCCTGGGCGGGTCTGAGATGAGCCGCAAGGAGACCGAACGCCAGGGCCGGGTGCCGTTGCACACGCTGCGTGCGGATATTGACTACGGGTTTACGGAAGCGCACACGACGTTGGGGCGCATTGGTGTGAAGGTGTGGATCTATAAAGGAGATGTGCTGCCGGAGCGTCATGTTCGGGTGGAGGCCCCCCAAGAGGGCGTAGCCACCCCGAGCTTGGATCGCCCGGAAGGCACCGCGAGCGAAAATGCTACAGCCGAGCAGAGTTAAGTACCGCAAGGTCCACCGGGGCCACATGCGCGGGTTGGCGCTTCGTGGCAACTTCATCGCCTTTGGCCAGTTCGGCCTGGAGGCGCAGGAGCCGGGGTGGGTCACCGCTCGTCAGATCGAGGCAGCCCGGCGCGTTATCGTTCGGTACATTCGCCGGAGCGGGAAGATGTGGATTCGCATCTTCCCCGACAAGCCGGTAACGAAGAAGCCCGCCGAGACTCGTATGGGTAGCGGTAAGGGTTCTCCGGAGCTTTGGGTCGCCGTGGTGCGTCCCGGCCGGATCATGTTCGAGTTGGAGGGCATTCCTGAGGCCACCGCCAAGGAAGCGCTGACGCTGGCGGCCCATAAGCTGCCGGTGATGAGCCGGTTTATGGTGAAGCCGGCTGAAGTAGCCA
>CAXNDA010000164.1:0-4148 GCA_964200875.1 Chloroflexota bacterium
GCGCAACCCCAGCCGCCTCTGAGCCAGCAGCGCCTCCGCTAAGCTCGTCGGTAGCAGTCGCGACGCCTGAACCGGTGGTCGCACCACCACAGGTCACCGCACCTCTGCCCACGCCCGCCCCGACGCCGGCGCCCGCTCGCATCGCGCCTCGCCCCCCGGCGCCGGCTACGGCACCGCCAGCCCAGAGCAGGCGAACCGCCACGACCTACCGGGAGCTGCCACTTGCCGACATTTCGCCTGATGCTGCGGCCCTGGCGCAGCATCAGTTGGGCAGGATGGGTATCGCGGTGCTCGCACCGGAGCGGGGAGTCATCTACACCCATCTTGGCAACGAGCGTTTCCACATGGCGAGCATCGTCAAAGTGGTCATCATGCTAGCCACCATCGATAACGCAGCGGTAGCCGGACGTGAGTTGACGTTGGACGAGCGCGAGTGGCTGGAATCCATGATCACGTGGAGTGACAATGACTCAGCCGACGTCTTGTGGTGGCGGCTCGGAGGCGCAAAGGGCATCACAGCATTTCTTGAGAAGAACGGCCTGACGGGCTTTGAGATGGATGCTGATGGCTATTGGGGAGATAGTTGGGCGACGCCCAAGGCGGTGGCGGAGCTGCTGGCAGCGCTCGTTTGGGGAGACCTGCTGCCTCCCTCCGGCCAAGCCTACGCAAGATACCTGCTGGAAAACGTCACTCCATCGCAGCGCTGGGGGGCCACTGGCGCTCCCAATGTGTCGCCGGACGATCTGATTGGCGTAAAGGACGGCTGGTATCCGGAGGAAGAGGGCTGGGAGGTGAACAGCGCCGGCTACCTCCTCCCTCGGGATGGCGGCCACGGGTACGCCGTTGCGGTGCTGTCTGATCAGCAGGATGACTTTGATGACGCAGTCACCACGATTGAAGCGGTGGGTAGCGCGATTCGCCGGGTGCTCCGCGCCCGCTAGTGGTGGGCTCCGTGGCCTTGAACAGAGGCTGGTTCGTTTGACAGATCAGGCACACCCAGGCATAATCACGGGTGCCGTCGTCCGTATTTTGTGCGACTCTTGCCGGGGAAGCGCATGCGCCCCCCCCTTGATGGGTATGACCAGCTTCCGCTTTCTCCTTGCTCTCACCGCCTTCTCTACGTACGCCCTCATTGTGGTGGGCGCCTTCGTGCGCGCCTCGGGATCGGGCCTGGGCTGTCCCGATTGGCCGACCTGCCACGGGGGCATCATCCCGCCCTTCGATGCGGCTGCCCTCATTGAGTCCAGCCATCGCTGGGTCGCCGCCGTCGTCTCCATCTTGATCGTGGTGACCACCGGCACCGCGGTCAGCCGTTATCGTCACCTGGCCCGTTTGCTGTGGCCGGCCGTGGCCCTGCCGGTGCTGCTTGCCGTGCAGATTGGCCTTGGCGCCGTCACGGTGCTGCTCGAGCTGCCACCAACGATCGTGCTGGTGCATCTGACGGTCGCGCTGGCGATTCTCGCCTTGCTGGTGTGGATGGCCTGCGCTGCCGATGAGGCGCCTATCGAGGTAACCGAGAACGCCGGCGAGATGGTCAGGCGCTTCCGCAGGATGGCTTGGGGCGCCGTGGGTTCGGTCTTTCTGCTGCTGATGACCGGCGCCTACATGCGTTCTATCGCCGGGGGATTCGCCTGTACGGGTTTCCCGGGCTGTAACGGCGAGCTTCTCCCCTTCGGCCGGTCCCCGGTGATCGACATCCACTTGGCTCACCGGCTTCTGGCCTACGCCGTCGGGCTCCACCTGGTGATGACGGCCGTCCGGGGCTGGCGCATCCGTCACCTGGTTCCCGGCTATGGGCTGGCCATCCCGGGCTTGGTGGCCGCCTTCCTGTTCCAGCTCGGTGTCGGCATCGGCGCGGTCTCCACCGGGGTGCCAGCAGTGCTGCAGATTCTGCACGTGGCAGGGGCCTCAGCCGTGTGGGCGGCGGTGGTCGCCATCGCCGCCCTTGCGAGCCGCCCCATGCTGGCGATACCGGCGGGCCAGACCTCCCCAAGTGGTCCTGATGCGTCCCCCCCACTCCCCACCCAGCCCCTCGGGTTCTTCGGCCGGGTGAAGGCCTACCTAGCGCTCACCAAGCCCGGCATTGTGTCTGAGTTGCTGGTCACCACACTGGCTTCAATGATGGTGGCCGCCCGGGGAATGCCGGAACTCCCGCTGGTGTTCTTCACCCTGCTCGGGGGCGCGCTGTCTGCCGGCGCCGCCAACACGTTCAACTGCTACGTAGACCGCGACATCGATCAACTCATGGGGCGCACCAGCCGCAGGCCGATTCCCGCCGGCCTCATATCGCCGGCTCGAGCCCTGACGTTTGGCGTGCTGCTGGGATTTGCTGCAATCGGCGTCTTGGGGCTGTTGGTGAACTGGCTGGCGGCGTTGCTTTCGCTGTTCGGCTTCCTGTACTACGTGCTGGTCTACACCTGCTGGTTGAAGCGCTCGACGCCTAGCAACATCGTTTTGGGCGGGGCTGCAGGCGCCGTCCCGCCCCTGGTTGGCTGGGCGGCAGTCACCGGCGAGGTGAGCCTGCTGGCGGTCTACCTGTTCGTCGTCATTTTCCTCTGGACGCCGCCACATTTTTGGGCCCTCGCGTTGATGATCCGGAAGGAGTACGAGAAGGCCCGGGTGCCGATGCTGCCGCTTACTGCCGGCGATGGTGAAACCCGAAAGCAGATCGTGGTGTACTCGATCATTCTCGTCGTGTTCACGCTGCTGGTTGTTGCGCTGCGCGAGGTTGGTCCGTTCTACCTGCTCGCCGCTAGCATCCTCGGCTCCGTATTCCTGTACCATGCGGTGCGGCTGGTGCGCGACGCCACAACCCAAGCAGCGCGCGGACTCTTCCGCTATTCAATCCTGTACCTGACTCTGCTGTTCCTCGCTATGGTGATCGACCGCTGGCAGATAGCCTGACTCGTGCCTAGTATGATGAAAACTCACGCACAGATAGAAGCCGTCTGTCTTGACCGCGCCTAGGCCCAATGCTAGACTGCTTCGGGCACTATGAGAAATTTTGCACAAACTTTTCCGGCCTCCCCTGAGGCCCCCCGTGGGGGCACATTTTGAGCCACTGGTCTCGTTCGCTACCGATTCTCCTGCCATTGACCGCAGGTATGCTGCTGCTGTTGAGCGCCGCCTGCAGTTCTACGGACCCCCAAAACACCCTGGCAGCTAGCGGCATTGTCGCGAAGAAGCAGCAGGACCTTTTCTGGACGGTGACCGCTTGGGCAACCGGCGTCTTCATTCTGGTTGGGGCGCTGTTGGTGTTTACCCTTTGGCGCTTCCGAAAGGGTGATGCCCAGGGTGAACCCCATCAGACGCACGGCAACACCCGCCTTGAGATTGCCTGGACCATCGCTCCGGTGTTGGTTCTGTTGACCGTCGCAGTGCCCACCGTCTCGTTGCTGTGGGAGCTGGCGGAACCGCCGAAAGTGGCGACCGAGGTCAAGGTGACCGGCCATCAGTGGTGGTGGGAATTCGAGTACCCCGGGTATGGGATTGTGACCGCCAACGAACTGCACATTCCGCAAGGCGAGGTCATCCAGTTCCATATCACCAGCACCGACGTCATTCACAGCTTCTGGATCCCGAAGCTCGGCGGCAAACTGGACGCCATTCCTGGCAAGGTGCAGAGCCTGTGGCTACGGGGCGATGAACCCGGCACCTTCTATGCTCAATGCGCCGAACTCTGCGGCGTTCAGCATGCCAATATGAAGTTCAGGGTCGTCGTTCATCCCCGCGAGCGCTTCGAGCAGTGGGCCCGTGACCAGCGCACGCCAGCTCGCGCCCCCGATCCAGGTACCCCCGAGGCTGCCGGGTTGCAGGTGTTCACCAACAACTGTGTGGCTTGTCACGCCGTCGAGGGTGTGCCCGGCGCCGTGGGGAAGGTCGGGCCCAATCTCAGTCGCTTCGGAAACCGGCAGACCCTCGGGGCCGGGATGGTGGAAAACACCCTCCCAATGCTGGAGAAGTGGATTGCAGACACCACCAGCATCAAGCCGGGCATCAACAGTAAAGACGCCCAAGGCAATGTCACCCAAGGTGGGGCTCTGACGCCCATGCCTCGGTTCAGTGAGACGCTTAACGCCGAGCAAATCAAGGCAGTAGCAGCGTTCGTCGCGGGTCTGAAGTAATCTCCGTCGCTCGGTTGGGACCGA
>CAXNDA010000165.1:0-4123 GCA_964200875.1 Chloroflexota bacterium
ATCTTTGAAGCCGAGGTGGTCGGCTATAACAAGGGTGGCCTCCTGGTGAACATCGAGGGCATTCGCGGGTTCGTCCCCTCGTCCCAGGTCGTGGGGTTGCGGGCGGATGCCGGCGAGGCCGAGGGGCCCTCCGAAGAGCGATTGGCGGAGTGGATCGGCAAAGGCCTCCGGCTAAAGATTATCGAGTTGAATCGCCGGCGCAACCGTCTGATCCTTTCAGAGCGAGTGGCCCTGCAAGAATGGCGGTCACAGCAGAAAGACCGGCTGCTCAGCGAGCTGCACGAAGGCGCAATCACCAAGGGCGTCGTCACCAGCATTCGGCCCTTCGGGGTGTTTGTCGATATTGGTGGCGCCGATGGCTTGATTCACCTCTCGGAGCTCACCTGGGGCCGTAATCAAAGCCCAGAAGAAATTGTTACCGTGGGCGCCGAAGTCGAGGTGTTCATCCTAAAGGTGGACTCCGAGACCAAGAAGATCGCCCTCAGCCTGCGGCGGGCGCAGCCACAAGCCTGGGACTCGGTGGCCGATAGCTACCAGGTTGGTCAGTCCGTCCGTGGGACCATTACCAAGCTCATCAACTTCGGGGCCTTCGCTCATATCGACGGTCCGGTGGAGGGGCTGATTCACATCTCGGAACTGGCTGATCGGCGTATCACGCACCCCAAAGAGGTGGTCAAGGAGGGCGATGTTCTGACCCTGAAGATCATCCGCATTGAGAAAGACCGACATCGGTTGGGGTTGAGCCTGCGGCAGGCCATTGAAGAGGCGGAGCAGCAAGAGCGGACACAGGTGCGGCAGCAGGTGGAAACCTATAATCGCGCACCGAGTGGAAGCGATTACAACCAGGGCGATGACCGCGGCCCGACGCTGGGGGACGTCATGCTGGCGGAGCATCGTGCGCGGCTCGAAGAGATAGGCCGGGAATCGGACCGTTAGCCTTAAAGCCGTCAGCGTAGCGACGTTGGTACCAGGGTCGCCGTCCACATAGCCCGTACCCAAACAATGGTGCGAATCGTGTGAGGCTGCTAACATTGAAGTACAAGCCGGTAAGGCGCCGGTTCTAATTGGAAACCCAGTAAAGCCGATAGTGCAGTACTACGAGGCTGGGAATCCGGGGAGTCACCAATGGCCGATCGATTTGATAAGTTCACGGAGCGCGCGCGCAGAGTCCTGAGCCTGGCTCAGGAAGAGGCGCAGCGGTTCAACCACAATTACATAGGCACCGAGCACTTGCTGCTTGGGCTGGTCCGCGAAGGCGACGGCCTGGCGGCAAAAGTCCTGGCGAATCTCGGGATTGAGTTGAACAAGGTGCGCTCCGCCGTGGAGTTCATCATTGGTCGTGGTGACCGCCCCCCAACAGGTGAGGTCGGCCTGACGCCGCGCGCCAAGAAGGTCATCGAACTGGCAGTGGACGAGGCGAGGCGCCTGAACCATCACTACATCGGCACCGAGCATCTGTTGCTTGGTCTGGTGCGAGAGGGCGAGGGCATTGCCGCCGGTGTGTTGGAGAGCCTGGGCGTGAACCTCGAGAAGGTGCGCGCCGAGACTACCAAGATTCTGAGCCAGAGCGGGCCACAAACCCACCTGCAGGCGCGAACCTCCACCCGCACCCCTACCGTCGACCAATTGGGCATGGACCTGACGGCCCTGGCTCGCGCCGGCAAGCTCGACCCTGTAGTCGGCCGAGCCAAGGAAATCGAGCGGGTTGTGCAGATTCTCAATCGACGTACCAAGAACAACCCGGTGTTGATTGGCGAGCCCGGCGTGGGCAAGACCGCCATTGCAGAAGCGCTCGCCCAGCGAATTGTGTCGGGCGACGTGCCGGACACCCTGCAGGGCCGGCGGCTGCTCACGCTCGATATGGGCAGCTTGGTGGCCGGCACGAAGTACCGCGGTGAGTTCGAGGAGCGTTTGAAGAAGGTAGTGGAGGAGATTAAAAACTCCGGCAACTGCATTCTCTTCGTCGACGAGCTGCACACCCTGGTGGGCGCCGGCGCCGCCGAGGGCGCAGTCGATGCCGCGAACATTCTGAAGCCCTCGCTCGCTCGGGGCGAACTCCAGTGCATCGGCGCCACCACGCTCGACGAGTACCGCAAGCACATCGAACGCGATGCAGCGCTCGAGCGACGCTTCCAGCCCGTGCAGGTGGATGAGCCCTCGGTTGAGGACACTATCCTGATTCTGCAAGGCATCAAGGGCCGCTACGAAGAGCATCACCGGCTGACCATTAGCCAGGAGGCGCTGGAGGCTGCGGCGCACCTCTCCGCCCGCTACATCTCCGACCGTTTCCTGCCCGACAAGGCCATCGACCTCATCGACGAGGCGTCTTCCCGAGTGCGCATCAAGCGTTCGCAGCTTCCCCCGTCGGTGAAGGAAGCCATGCGCGGCCTTGAGAGTGTGCGCCGCGAGA
This sequence comes from Chloroflexota bacterium, assembly GCA_964200875.1. Taxonomy (GTDB): domain Bacteria; phylum Chloroflexota; class Dehalococcoidia; order SHYD01; family SHYD01; genus SHYE01. The sequence goes on from CAXNDA010000165.1 coordinate 2,411, forward strand.
AGGAAGCGGCCATCGCCGCCCAGCAGTATGAGTACGCGGCCGAGCTACGGGACCGCGAGCTGAAGCTCGTCGAGAAGATCGAGTCGATGGAGGGTGGTGTCGAGGACGCTGCGAGCGCCGACCAGCCGACCGTGGGCTCGGAGGACATCGCGCAGGTCGTCAGCATGTGGACCGGTATCCCGGTGATGCGGCTGGCCAGTGAAGAGTCCAGCAAGCTGCTGCATATGGAAGATGCCCTCCACAAGCGCGTCATTGGACAGCACGAGGCCATCGAGGTTATCGCCAAGGCCATGCGGCGGGCACGCGCCGGTCTGAAGGATCCCAAGCGCCCGATTGGCGTGTTCATGTTCCTGGGCCCGACAGGCGTGGGCAAGACGTTGTTGGCCAAGGCGCTGGCCGAGTTCATGTTCGGCAGCGAAGACGCACTCATCAAGCTCGACATGTCAGAGTTCATGGAGCGCCACTCGGTCGCACGGCTGGTCGGGGCGCCTCCCGGATACATTGGCTACGAGGATGGCGGACAGTTGACCGATACCGTGCGGCGGAAGTCGTACTGCGCCATTCTGCTCGACGAGATCGAGAAGGCTCACCCTGAAGTCTTCAACATGCTGCTGCAAATCTTCGAGGATGGCTACCTGACCGATGCCAAGGGGCGGAAGGTGGACTTCCGCAATACCGTCATCATGATGACTAGCAACCTTGGGGCTGAACTCATCAGGCGGGACACTACCCTTGGCTTCGCCGTGCAGCGCGATGAGCTGAAGACCGCCAAGGACCGCTACGAGAAGATGAAGGAGAAGGTGACGGCTGAGTTGCAGAAGGCGTTCCGCCCCGAGTTGCTCAATCGCATCGACGCCACCGTGGTGTTCCACGCTTTGCAGAAGGAAGAGCTGCACGATATCGTCGAGCTCGAACTCCGCAACGTGACCAAGCAAATGGAAGAGAAGGGCATCAAGTTCGAGGTGTCCCAGGCTGCCAAGGAATGGTTGGGCGAGAAGGGCTACGACGAAGCTTTGGGCGCCCGTCCCCTGCGCCGCTTGATTCAGGACACCGTGGAAGACAAGTTGTCCGAGGCGGTACTGGAGAACCGATTCTCGCCTGGTGATGTCGTGATCATCGACCTGGCTGATGGTGAGATTGTGGTGACGCAGGGCGAAGCCGCTGAGGTAGCTACAGCTACACCGGCCTAGCAGTTCAACAGTAACGAGTGGAAACGGGGCACCGGAAACGGTGCCCCGTTTCTCGTTCCCGGCCCTCCTGGTGCGCCGGGCCCTCCCCTCCGTGGTTGCGACGTGCGACAATGGCCCGAGCTTCGCAGAATCGAGACTTGGGGGACCCTGCGGTGAACTCGCTTGCTACCGGTATCGTCATCAACGCAGTCGCGGTCGCTTTGGCCATCGCGGGACTCTTGTTCGTTAAGCGCTTCTTGCGTCACGTCCCGGACGACAGCCATAACGAGGTCGCCGGTTTCTTCTATTCGGCGGTCGGGCTGGTCTATGGCGTCATCCTGGCGTATGTGATGGTCGTGGTGTGGCAACAGCTCGATCGTTCGTCAGACATCGCTCAGGAAGAGGCGAACAAGGTGGCCGGCATCTACAATCTGGCCAGCCACTTTTCGGACAGCGATCGCATAGCGGTCCAACGCCTAACCAGGGCCTACGCCGAGAGCGTGATCAGCGAAGAGTGGCCGATGCTTGCGGTCGGTCAGGCGCA
>CAXNDA010000166.1:0-4104 GCA_964200875.1 Chloroflexota bacterium
GATGCGCAGCTCGTCGGGGCCGGGGCGCTCGGTGTTGTAGAGCGCTGCGGTTTCGGCAATCGCGATGGGCTTGCCGCGCACCACCGCGTATTGGCGGTAAAAGTCAGGCAGCGCCGGTTCGTTGTTTGGGCCGCGGTAGGCGCCGGTGAGCTGTCCGATGAACTTGCCTTTGTCCGGCGGCGTGTTCTCTCCCCAGGGGTGGCTGGCGCCCCAGTGGTAGAGCGACATGCCCGCCCAGTCAACCGCGTCGTCTCCCGGGTAATAGGGAGCGTACGGATCGTCGTGCATGTCGAGGCGGCCATCGCGGTTCGAATCGAGCAGTTGGAAGTCGGGCGACCCGGGGAGAGCCATGAACGCGCCTCCGTTGAAGGGGTAGCCGCTACCGTGGTTCGGCGCCCACAGCATTGCCGCTTTCGGCGCACCTTGGTGGAGAGCGTTCGCCAGCGCACGAAACACGCGGATGTAGGCCTCGGGTTGCTGGCTCCAGGGGTACCACGAGCCGTTCATCTCGTGAGCAAACCTGACCATGACACCCACCCCGAGTTGATTCACGGTACAGACGTCTTGGGCCAATGCCTCAATGGACCGCGAATCGACGGAATCGAGTCCCTCCCAGGGTTCCAGCGTGATCAGCAGCAGGGCGCGTTGGCCGGCCACCAGGCGCGCCGACTCCATCAGGATCTGCCTGCCATCAGGTTTCAGCGGAAAGTGCAGAAACTGCACGTATACGGCGGGGCTGTGGCCAAGGCGCCGGCTGTACCCGGCTGGCGTATCGTTGGTCCAATCGAGGTTGACGCCGAAGTAGGCGCCCTTCGCCGGCGCCAGCCGAGCGGCCACGCTGCCGGCACGCTGGCTGTTCGCGTCCGCCAGGGAGATGCCGTCTTTGTGCTGGCCGGCGGAGGGTGTGCTGGCACACGGGTCGGGGGCCGCTGAAGCCGTGACGGAGGCTTCCGGTGCGGCATCGGCTGGCGTTTGACTGCAGCCTGAGTAGGCCACGGTGAGGGTCAGGCAGAGCGGAATGAACCATCGCAGCATGTCATACCCCTGACGGCATGGTTGAACGCAAGAGGCCACGTGCCGCGGCGCGTGGCCTCTCACTTGTTCAGAATAGTCGTCAGCGGACTGGCGAATGTAAGGGTTCAGGCCAAGATCAAGCGATTCCCAGGGGAGGGAGCGCGTGCGCCGGGTCGGCGGGGAGGTTCCAGCGTGGCCGGAGCAGCACCGTCTGCGGTCCCAGCGACTGCCTCCGCACCTGAATTCGGCGCTGATGGTTCACGGCGTCTGCCATGGTGTGGTCGTCAGCCGGCGGGTCGAGGGGTTTCCCGCCGACGATGAGCCGCCACGCAGGAGCGCGTGCACTAGTGAGTTGAGCCATGAGTCTCTCCTCCAACCGGATAATTGGGCTTCCGCCCCGATAATCACCTCGCACAAAGCAATGGCGCGTGGTGTCAGAAGAAGAGTATCTCGAAGGCAGGGGGGCCGAGGTCGGTTGGGAGGGGGAGAGGGCTCCGCCGATGGAGGGAGTGCCGGCTAAACACCGACTTACGGTGGCGGGTTAGGCCGGCATATCGGCCGCCTGAGGCTGGCGTAGGGCCGCCATGAGCACAATGTTGACCGCCGTGGCCGCCGCGAAGAACAGCATCGCAATGCGATAGCTGCCGGACAGGTCGAACGCCAGGCCGGCGAACAACGGGCCAGTGATGGTGCCGACCGTGGTGATGGGGCCCATCGCGCCGGCAATGGTCGCGAAGGCCCGGCGTCCAAAGTAGTCGCCCCGGAGCGCAAGTTGCAGCGAAGCGAGGCCGCCATATGCGGGGCTGTATAGCACCAGGAACACGATGATGTGCCACGCCTCTGCGGCGAAGGCCAGCAGCAGCAGCCCGCCCGCCATGGCCGCCAGCGCCCCGATGTACACGCTCCGCTTGTCCCAGCGGTCTCCCAGCCAACCAAGCCCCAGGCGTCCGGCCACGCTGAGGGCGGCCACCGCGCTGACCGCCGATGCCGCCTCGACCGCGCCGAAGCCCATGTCCTGCAACAGCGCCGGTAGGTGGATGATGACGGCGCTGGTGACCATGACCCGGAAGCCAAACGCAAACGCGAGCACCCAGAAAGCTTTCGTGGCGAGCGCCTGCCGCATGGTGAAGTTGTGCTCGACCGCGCGCGTGCCGTCGAGGGAGGACGTTGTGGTGGTGGGGAGTACCTGGGTATCGCCATCCGGCAGATAGCCGTAATCCTCGGGCCGGTGGCGCACCAGCAACGCGGCAGGAATACCGATGGCCACGGCAGTGCCGCCCGCCACCAGCGCTGCGACGCGCCAGCCATCCGTCTCGATGATGTGAGCCAGGAAGGGCACCAGCGATGCGGCGCCGACGCCGATGCTGGATGAGTAGAGGCCGAGGGCCAGGCCGCGGCGGCGCACAAACCAGTTGGCCACCGCGGTCTGGGCGGGCGTGCTGGTGCCGATGGCGGTGCCGCCGGCGATGAGCACCACCCAGATGCCGTAGAACGCCAGCAACGTATCGATGGACAGTGCCGCGGCGATCTCGGAGAGCCGGCTCATGCAGAAGAAACCGACTCCGATGATGGGGATGCCGATCAGCATCATGCGGCGGGGTCCAAACCTGTCGACCAGAATCCCTTCGATGGGGCCGAGGAACCCACCCTCGAGGCGGGCAAGCGACATGACGCCGGAGAGGGCCGCCCGGCTCCAGCCGAATTCCGTGGTGAGCGGTACGAAGAACAGCGAGAAGCCATAGGATTGCGTGGCACTCACGATACTCGCCACCACGCTGCATGCGGCAAGAATCCACCAGCCGTAGAAGATGCGGTTGAGCCGGGTCATGCCTTGGTTCTTCCCCTCGCCGGCCACTCTCTGGAGGGCCAGCGGAAGTCTACCGGATGTCGGGCGGAATGGATAGGGCTGGCGCAAAATGAGAGGGACGGGCCCTCGGTTGGCCCGCCCCACCATGTTGTGTACGTTTGTGGTGCGCTACTCGGAAGGCGCCTGACCGCGCGCCTGGAAGGCGTTGGTGGGAATGCCGGCCCGCAGCAGGTTCTCCGAAAGGTTGCCGGCGGGCCGCACGCCCGAAACGGCCGGCAGCACGTGCTCGCCCATCAGGCGGATGGTGCGCATGATCTTCTCGTGCTCCATACCGCCGGCCATCATCCAGCAACTGGCGAAGGTCGCCCCGGCTTCGGCCAGCACCTTGTACTTGGCAGCCACCCGTTCGGGGTCGCCGTACAGCAGGCGGTCCCAGAGCGTATCGTCGGAGGGTTCGCCGTCGTAGGGCTTCACCTGCACGCGGCCATCCACGACTGCCCGGCTGTTGAGCGCACGGCCGGCGCGGTTTTGCCAGCGCGGGTAGTTGACCTGCGCGCGGGCCTCCTCGTTGGTGTCGCACACGCAGCAGAAGGTCTGCACGCCCATGTCCCAGCTATCCACCGGCTTACCGGCGGCCTGCTTGAACTGCAGCAGGCCGGCCACCGCATCGCGCACCGCGTCGGACCCGTTGAACCCGGAAACAATGGGGGCGAAGTCCATGTCGGCAGAGAGTTTGAGCGTGTCGGGGCTGGTGCCGGCGACCCAGATGGGCGGGTAGGGCTTTTGCTGGGGTTTTGGCCACACCACAGTTTCGTGCGGCACCTTGATGTATTCGCCATCGTAGGTAAAGGAGGTGTCGGAGGTCCAAGCCTTGATCAAGACGTCCAGGCACTCGTTGAACCGCTGGCGGGAGTCCTCGGGCGTGACGCCGAAGCGGGCGAACTCGTGGGGTTGGTAACCGCGGCCGATCCCGGTGATGAAGCGGCCGTCGCTGAGGTTATCGAGTACAGCGATCTCCTCGGCCAGACGGAGCGGCTGCCACAGCGGGAGCACGATGACCGCGGTGCCAATGCGGATGCGCTTGGTCCGCTGGGCGATTGCCAGCGACTGCATGAGCGGGGCCGGCGACATGCCATAGTTCGAGAAGTGGTGCTCGGCAACCAATACGAAGTCGAAGCCGACCTCTTCGGCGTACTGGATTTGCTCGAGACCTTCCTCGAACAACCGCTTCCAGTTGCCGGCGGAGGGATTGGGCCACTCGTAGAAAAGACCAAACTTCATGA
>CAXNDA010000167.1:0-4096 GCA_964200875.1 Chloroflexota bacterium
TATGACGGGGTACACCTGCATGTGGGCGGGGCCCGCGTTGGCGAGTTCAACCACCGGTACGCCCAACCGTCGGCGTCGCGGCTCCGCAGCTTCGGCTATGCTCCACCCTTCGCCTACGACGGAGCGTCGGGGGAGGGTGGCCTGCTGGACCGCCAGCGGGCGGTGGGCGGCGTGCCGCGGATCGTCGACACCGACACCTCGGTGGAGTACTGGCGCGGCGACTGCGCGCTGCTCCATATCGACCCGGCCAGTGGGGAGGACCGAGCGCTGCCACCCGAGGTTCGGCTCTATCAATTCGCCGGCTGCCAGCATATGCCGGGGGCGCTGCCGCCAGGCATGGTGTCGTCCGAAGGCACGCCGGTCGCCTTCGCCAGCAACACCGCCGACTACGGACTCTTGCTGAGGGCGGCGCTCATCAACCTCGACCGTTGGGTAAGCGCCGGCGTGGAGCCGCCCGCTAGCCGGTACCCACAGGTGGGCGACGGAACGGCAGTCCCGCGCGAGGAGGTGGTGGATGCCGCGAATCGCCTGCTGGGCGCCAGCGTCGCCGCTGAAAAACTACAGTTCGTGTATCGCCTCGACCTCGGTGACGCGGCAGCCGATGGTGTGGGGCGGTACCCCGCCATCGAGATGGACCCACAGCCCGTCTATGTGCCGGCCACCGATAGCGACGGCAACGAACGCAGCGGCCTCAAGCCGCCCGAGGTGGCGGTGCCGCTGGCCAGCCACACGGGGTGGAATCAACGGCAGGCCTCGGCAGGCGGGGTGGGGCAGACCGTGGAGATGATGGGAGCAACCCTGCCCTTTGCGATGACCGCCCAGCACCGGCGCCCGGGCGATACGCGGCCCACCATCGACGAGCGGTATCGGGACGGGGGCGACTACCTGGACGGGGTGCGTACCTACGCCACCGCGCTCGCGTCCGAGGGCTACCTGCTGCCCGAGGACGTGGACGCTGCGGTGGCGAACGCCGCTCAACGGTGGGATTGGGTGTTGTCGCTCCAGGTATAAGACGCGGACGTCCATTGACCCTCTGCACGGGGGTCTCTATAGTGAAACCCTGCTCCTGCGTCCACTAGCGCAGCACCACCATTAGCTTTTCGTAACCTTGGAGCCATGAATATTCTTGCTGACGGCGGGGTCACCACCCCCAAAGGCTTTTTGGCCGGAACGGCCTATGCAGACATCAAGGGCAACAATGCCGGCAAGGCAGACGTCGCCCTCCTTTATTCCGAGCGGCCCTGTACTGCCGCCGGAGTCTTTACGCAGAACAAGTTCTCGGCGGCGCCGGTCCATTGGTCGAAGGAAGTCATCGGCGACGCGCAGGCCCGCGCCATTGTGGTCAACAGCGGTAACGCCAACGCCGGCACCGGCGACCAAGGCTACCGCGACGCAGTCCAGATGGCAGCGCTGGCCGCCGAGCACCTTGGCCTGGACGGGCGCGAGGTACTGGTGGCTAGCACCGGGGTCATCGGGGTGCCGCTGCCCATGGATCGCATGCGGCGAGGGGTCAGCGCCGCGAAGCCGACGGCGGCGGGATCGCAGGACTTTGCCGTGGCTATTATGACCACCGACACCATGCCGAAGTTCGGCGCCATCAGCGTGCAGCTGCCCGATGGCACGGTCGGGCACATCGGCGGCGCTTGCAAGGGCGTCGGCATGATCCACCCTGACATGGCGACCATGCTCGGCTTTCTTACCACCGACTTCGCGGTCGAGCGTCAGTTTTTGCAGCAGGCGCTGAAGGCGGCGGCCGATCGCAGCTTCAATATGGTCACGGTCGACGGCGACACCAGCACGAACGACACGCTGTTCATTCTGGCCAACGGCGCTTGCGGCAACCCCCCAATCAGCCAAGGCAGCGACGCGGCGGCGACGTTCCAGGACGCGCTGGACGAGCTGTGCGTGTACCTGTGCAAGAAGATCGCCCGCGACGGCGAGGGCGCCACCAAGTTGATCGAGGTGGAGGTGCAGGGAGCTGCGACCTTGCAGGACGCCCGGCTGGCAGCCCGCACCATCGCGAGTTCGCCGCTGGTCAAGACCGCAGTCTACGGCAACGACCCGAACTGGGGACGCTTGCTGGCCGCGGCAGGGCGGAGTGGCGCGGACCTCGACCCTAAGAAGGTGGACGCCTTTATTGGCGACGTATGCCTGATGCGAGCCGGACAGCCGCAAGCCTACGATCATGCCGTAGCGGTGGCCACCATGAAGCAAGAGCTGGTGCGGCTGAAACTGCACCTGCACCTGGGTGAGGCTCACGCCACTGGGTGGGGTTGCGACCTTACCGAAGAGTACGTTCACATCAACGCTGACTACACGACTTAGGCAAAACGGTATGATGACTGCGCCACGCATCACGGCAAAGAACGTCGTCGTCAAGATTGGCGGTAGCACGCTGGGGTCTCACGACACGACGCTGGGCGATTTGGTAGCACTGCAGCAACAGGGCATCACGCCGGTGGTGGTGCATGGCGGGGGGCCGGTGGTCACCGCCTGGCTCAAACGTCAAGGAGTGGAGGCGCCGTTTGTCCGAGGCTTGCGGACGACCACTGCCGAGAGCCTGGATGTGGTGACGGCGGTGTTGACCGGCCTGGTGAACACCGAACTGGTTGCGGGCATTCAGCGGGCCGGCGGCAGGGCGATCGGGCTGAGTGGCGTGGACGGGGCGCTGATTGAGGCGCGTATTGAGGATCCGGAGTTGGGGTACGTGGGCCAAGTGACCAACGTGCGCACCCATGTGCTGGAGACGTTGCTCTCTGGCGGGTATATCCCGGTGGTATCGACGGTGGGGTTCAACCCTTCGGCTGAGGGGCTGCCGAACACGTTGAATCTGAACGCCGACACGGTTGCGGGTGAAATTGCGGCGGCCCTGGGCAGTGACCGCCTGGTGTTTCTGACCGACGTGGAGGGTGTGAAGGACTCTGATGGCAGCGTGCTGCCACATTTGACGCCGCCGGATGCCCAGCGGCTTATCGAGAGCGGGACCGCCTCGGGCGGCATGATCCCGAAGCTCGAAGCGTGCCTCACCGCACGCGCACAAGGGGCAGAGGCTTGGATTGTAGATGGAAGAGTGGAACATATGTTGTTGTCGGCCTTATCCTCAGCACCCGTCGGCACGCAGGTCTGGTAACGCATGAGCTTTGAAGACCGGGGAAACCTCGGACCGCCGCCACCACCCTTTCAGATCGGCGAACAGCCGCAGCGAGGCGGCCGCAACAGCGGGTGGGTGCTGCTGGCTGCGTTGGTGTTGGGCATCGTCGTCATTGGCGGCGCGACGCGCCAGTTTTTGGTGGATTGGATGTGGTTCGAGAGCGTGCAGTATGTGCATGTTCTTCAGATCACCAAGCTAGGCCAGTTGAGCCTGTTCGCCGGTGGGTTTGTGGGGGTGTTCCTGTTCGTTGCGATAAACCTCACCATCGCCCGCCGGTTGGCGCCGCGGGTCACCATAACGGTGGAGGGCGCCGACTTGGAGTTGGCCGGGCGTATGGTGACGCTGGCGACACTGGGGGTCAGCCTGATCCTGGGCATGATCTTCGGGTCTGGCCTGTCGAACCAATGGCAGCAGTTGGCGCTTGCCGCCAATGCGACCCCCTTCGGGATGACGGACCCGACCTTCGGCGAAGAGATTAGCTTCTACATCTTTCAGTTGCCCGTGCTGCAGATGCTGCAGGACTGGGGCACCGGCGTGCTGCTGACCACAGGGCTTGCCGCAGTGCTGTTTTACGGCGTTTCTCTCACGCTTGGTGGGCCACTGCTGCCGAACCGCGGGATACGCGCCCACGTCTCGGTGCTGGGCGCCGCGCTGTTGGCGTTGATTGCCATGCAGTACTGGCTGAACCGGTTCGACCTTATGTTGATTCCCACGGGGGTGGTGTTCGGCCCCGGCTACACCGACCTGAACGTCCGCCTGCCGCTCTATACCCTGCTTTCCGTCGTTTCCGCGGTCACGGGTGTGCTGCTTCTGGTGAACATTGCCTTGCGAGGAGTGGCCTTACCGGCGCTCGGCGTCGCTGCGCTGTCCGGTGTGCTGGTGCTGGGCAACGTGTATGCCGAAGTTGTGCAGCGGCTGCAGGTGGAGCCCAACGAGCTATCGCGC
>CAXNDA010000168.1:0-3982 GCA_964200875.1 Chloroflexota bacterium
CAGCGTTTGCAGGGTGAGTTCGCCACCCACGGTCACCACGGGGCGCTTCGTAAACACCCACCTCGGGTCATCCGGAGACTCGGGGTGCGCCGTGTTTGCGATGGTGTGGTGCACCGGGTCGAACACCCGGATGATCTCGCCGTTAGCCTCGATGGCGTAGGGTATGTAGACGTCGCCGCCCAGCAAGCGAACCAGCGTCTCCGCGATCGCCGTCTTGCCGTTACCCGGCGATCCGTAGAGGAACATGGCGCGCGCCGAGTTCGCGGCTGGGCCGAGCTGCTCGAAAAGTGACTCGTCGACCACCATGCCATTGAAGGCGGCCCGAAGGTCGGATTCGTGCACCGCCACCGCATCGAGTGAGGGCGCCCCAACCGACTGCCAGTAGTGTGCCAGCGAGACCGGCGCCGGGCCAACGTAGGCGTTGCGTTCCGACACTTCACGCGCCCGCTCCTGCCCCTGCGCGGTGATCGCGTAGATGTAGGTCATGGCGTTCATGTTCTGGCCTGCCGCCACAAAGCAAAGCTCCTGATTGCTCAGGTCCCGCAGCACACCTTCCATCACCCCGTAGAAGGGTATCTTGAGCCAGCGCACCAGCTCGGCCGGCGTCACCTGCCCGCGTTGATACAGTGCCTTGAGCACGAGGTCCTGCAGCAAACCGTTCGACAGCCCCATCTGCTCGATCGAGTTGACCCTGGTGGGCTTGAACCAACCCTTGATGGGCTTGTGGGGGTTCTCACCGCCTTCCTGTAGCTCTTCTGCGCTGGGTACCACGCTCAACGGCGGGCTGTTTACCGGCGGCCCACTACCCTGACGGTACGCGATGATATTCCGCAGTCCTTCTGTCAAGGCGATCCTCCCAGCACCGCTCCTGAAGAGTGTGCGCATCCTCCATACTCGGCATGGGGCGCCCGCAAAAAAGTGAGGGCGCCCACACAGGCGCCCTCACTCCTCTTCCTGGTTTGCGGCGAGAACTAGAGGATCTCCTCCAGCGACTGGTGAATCTTGCTGATCGCCTCGTCGGCTTCAGCCATGGTCAGGTTGAGCGGTGGCATCAGGCGGATCGCGTTCGGCAGCACCGGGTTGACCAGCAGGCCGTTCTTGATGCACGTCTCCACCAGCTTGCCCGACAAGTCTTCGGTGAACTCGGCGGCAATCAGGCAGCCATACCCACGGACCTCACGCAGGACGGGCCGCTTGGTCTCCATCGTCCGCAGCCGCTCCATCAGGTAGCCGCCAACCTTCGCGGCGTTGGCCGGCAGGTCGTGCTCAAGCATCTCGTTCAGAACCGCGATGCCGGCGGCGCAGGCAAGCGGGTTGCCACCAAACGTGGACCCATGGTCCCCGGGCGCCATAGCCGTCGCCTTCTCTTTGGTGAGGAAGGCGCCGATCGGGAAGCCGCCAGCCAAGCCCTTCGCCAGCGACATCACGTCGGGCTCCACGCCGTAGGTTTGGTAGCCGAACAGCGTGCCCAGACGCCCCATGCCGGTCTGCACCTCGTCGAAAATGAGGAGGATACCGCGCTCATCGCACCACTGGCGAACGCCTTGCAGGTACTCCCTGTCTGCGGGGTACACGCCGCCCTCGCCCTGCACCACCTCCAGCAACACGGCGCACGTCTTGTCGGTGGTAGCCTGCTTCAAGGCCTCAAGGTCGTTATAGTCCACGCTGATGAACCCCTGAGGCATCGGGGGATAGAGGGCGTGCATCGCCTCCTTGCCCGTTGCGGCAGTGGTCACCAGAGTGCGTCCATGGAACGAGTGCCAGGCGGAGATGATCTCGTAGGCGCCGTTCAGGTGCACCATGCCGTAGCGGCGAGCCGCTTTGATCGCTCCCTCCACGGCCTCTGCGCCGGAGTTCTGAAAGAACACCCGGTCCATGCAGCTATTGGCCACCAACTTCTCGGCCAGCTCGAGCTGTGGTTCGTTGTAGTACAGGCTCGACACATGCATCAGCGTGCCGGCCTGCTTGGTGATCGCGCCGACCAAGGCCGGGTGGCAGTGCCCCAGCACGTTGCAGGCGATGCCTTCGACAAAATCCAGATACTCGCGCCCTTGGTCGTCCCACACTCGGGGCCCCTGACCACGCACCAGCATCAAGGGAGTGCGCCGGAAAACCGGCATGTAGACTGCTTTCTCTCGTTCGATCCATGGTGCTGTGGTCAAGGTGTCCTCCTTGTGGTGTCCGATGCCGCGAGTTCCGCCATGCGTTTCAGCGTGTCCTCCAGTTGCCGCTGGACCTCGCCATACCCGGCGAAGTCCCCGCTACGGAGCCGCTCCTGCCCGCGGGTGAACAACTCTTGGGCTTGGCGAGACAGCGTGGTCAACTGGTTGTCCGTACCGGCGCCGGGTAGCGTTGGCCCGGGGGTGGGTGTGGGCTGCCCAGCAGGAACGGTTGGCTGTGTGACGGGCGTGGTGGCAACCGGGGGCGTCGCGCCGCTGTCCCTTCCCTTGAACAGGGTAGTGCGGAACACGGCGTTGAGGCTGTCCTCCAGGCTCGCCTCCATGGCGATCCGTTCGCCCGCAGCGACCACCACGCGGGTTAGCTCTGGCAGCTTGCTCTGTTGTGACTGCAGGTAAATGGGCTCGACATAGATGTAGCTATCGCCGACCGGCACGAACAGCAGGTTACCCCGAATAATGGTCGATCCGCTGTTTCGCCACTTGCCGAACTGGTCGGCAATGCGGTCGTCCTGGTCAATGCGAGACTCGATCTGCCGCGGCCCGAACACCAGGCGATCGTTGGGGAACTTGAACGCCAGCAGCTTGCCATAATTCGCACCGTCGGCCCGCCCGGCCAGCCACGCGTTGGCGTTGTTCTTGTTCACCGGGGTGAACGGCAACATCAGAATGAACTCCGGCCGTGGTTCATTGGCAAGCCGCATGATGACGTAATACGGCTGCATCGTCTGCTGCTTGTCCAGGTAGATCTCCTGGGGCCGCGTATACGCGTCCTCTTTGTTGTAGAAGATCTGCGGGTCCTGCATGTGGTAAATCTGGTAGACCTCGGCCTGCACATTGAACAGGTCTTCCGGATAGCGCAGGTGCTGCCGCAGCCCTGGCGACATGTCGGCAAGCGACTTGAACGTGCCCGGGAACACTTTCGCGTAGGTCTGGATAATGGGGTCGCTGGGGTCGGAGATGTACAGCTCCACCGACCCATGGTAGGCGTCCACTACCGCCTTCACGCTATTGCGGATGTAGTTCACCTTGTTGAAGCGGCCTCCAAGGCGGCTGCCATTCGGGCTATCCATATATGGTTCCGAATACGGGAACCGCTCTGAAGTGGTGTACCCATCCTGTACGTACACAAGCCGCCCATCCAGAATGACCAGGTACGGGTCGTGGTCGAGTTTGATGAACGGGATGATCGCCTTCACCCGATCAGGGATCAGCCGGGTGTACAGGATTCGGCTCTCGGGGTTCAGGTCGGTCAGCAGGATATTGGGGTCGGTAAACTGCCATGCGAACAAGAGCCGCTTTGCCAGCGAGTCGAGTTGCACGCCGCCGTTGCCACGGTAGCTGGTGAACTTCGTCTCGTTTGCCGAGGCGAAATCCAGCTCCGGCTCATTCGACGCTACAATCGCCCACTCCGACGTCTTCTCGCCGAAGTAGATCTCCGGCTGCGTTATGCGAAGCGCCTCACTCCCCGGGTGGTTGGTGATCGGAGGCAGGTCCTTCAGATACAGGTTGGGTAAGCGGTTGTCGGCTATTTCGTTGACCGGACTCAGCGCTGCCCCATAGCCATGGGTGAACTTCAGGCGCCGGTTCACCCAGGTCGTGGCTTCCTCAGCGGCGGCCAGCTTGTCAGGCGCCAGCTCTCGGGCCGACAGCATCACCTGCCGGTACTCGCGGTCAATCGTGTACCGATCGATGTCCACATCGTGGAACTCGTAGTACCGCCGAATGGCCTGGATCTGCTCGTACGTCGCTTTCAGTGGCTCGTGGTCCCACAGGCGGACGTTCTTGATGGCCTCGGGATTGTC
>CAXNDA010000169.1:0-3899 GCA_964200875.1 Chloroflexota bacterium
GCTGCGGCGCCTGCGGACCCTGGAGCGCGATCATCACGGTCTCCAGCGTGCGGTCCTGCCAGGCGACGGCGTCACTGGGTTGCCTCCAGCGGTCCAGCCACGCCAGCACGGCAAGCCGGTTCCCAGCGTTGCACACCAGCAGAAAGGCCTCGGGCGACCTTCGGTACAGGATCGTGTCGTCCAGAATGCCGCCGGACTCGGTGCACAGCAGGCAATACCGGCCATGCCCCGGCTCGATTGCCGAGACGTCGCAGGTGAACAGCCGCTGCAGGAAGGCCCCGGCGCCGGCCCCGGCGAACTCGATGCGCCCCATATGCGACACATCGAAGATGCCGGCTGCTTCTCGCACCGCGCGGTGCTCATCAAGGATGCTCAGATACTGCACCGGCATGTCCCAGCCGCCGAAGGGCACCATGCGGGCAGCCAGTTCCACGTGCTGATCGTGCAGCGGCGTAACCAAAAGCGACGAAGATTCAGCCATACGAGTCCTTGTCCGAACTAGTGGAGTGAGCGCAGGTGCGAGGCTCGTAGCGCCAGCACGATGGCGAACGCGGCAACCGCCGCCCCGCCCACGGCAACTGCAAACGGCGGCGATATCAGCGCTGCCACGGTACCGCTGGCCAATCCGCCCAAGGGAACCAGAGCCCACGCCAGCCCGTAGATGCCCATGACCCGGCCACGCAGCTCATTGGGCACCAGTCCCTGAATGGACGCGCTGCCGCTGGTCATCCACATGGTACGCAACACCCCCAGCACCATGAGCAGCGCGAGGGTGAGCCAATAGTTGGTGGAGAGCGCATACCCAAACAGCGCTAGGCCGAAACCAAACGACCCGACGACGACCAGGACGCCGGTCCGCAGCGCTCGGCCCCAGGTGGCGATGATGATGCTGCCGAGGATTGCCCCAGCCCCGAAGGCGGCCATCATGAAGCCCTGGCCCTCGGCGCCCACCTGCAGCACATCTTTGGCGAAGGCCGGCACCAAGCTCATATAGGACAGCCCAAAGAAGCAGTTGAAGAAGATCATGGCCAGTAGCGAAGCTATGACGCCGTTGCCGCGGACGAAACGCACGCCCTCGCTCATGTTTTGGGCGATGCTCTGGTTGCGGGCGCTTGACGGGGCCGGCGCCAACTGCATCCGCAACAGGCCGGTCACCATGCCCAGCACGCTGAGCGACGTGATGAGGTAACAGGCGGCAACGCCGAAGCCTGCGATCAGCAGCCCGCCGATGGCCGGCCCCACGATGGCGGTGGCCTGCCACACCAGGTTCTGCAACGCGATGGCGTTCAGGAGGTCATCGCGGCTGCCGAGCAGTTGCGGCACCAGCGCCATTCGGGCCGGCTGGTCGAAGGTCTGCACGCAACTGGCGACGAACGAGGCCACCAGCAGGAGCGCCACCGACAGCTCGACGTTGGCCTGACCCACGACGCCGGTGAGCAAGAGCACAGCGAGGGTCATCATGATGACGCCATAGCCGAGTTGGGTCACCACCATCAGCCGGCGACGGTCCACCCTGTCGGCCATGACGCCGGCCAGGGGTGTCAGGAAGATCTGCGGGATGGCGGTGGCGGCGCCCATCGCGCCCAGCAGCGCCGGCGACCCGGTCAAGTCGTACACCAGCCAGCCCTGCGCCACGAAGAGCACCTGGTAGCCGGTGACCACCGCCATGAGCCCGAACCAGTACGAGCGGTAATTCGGGTACTTGAGCGCGTTGAACGCCTCGAAGCGGCTCCGGGGGGCGGTCTGCGTTGCGGCGGGAGCGTGGGCCACGGGATCGGACTTTCTGGACTGGGAACTGATGGGCCCAGTATACCAGTCTGCTTGGGCGGCATTAGGCGGTTAGCCGACTGGTGACCTCCGCTAGTGACGGTCTGGCGTGGCCGGCCCCGTCTTATGCCGCCAGAGCTGCGGCAGCAGCCGAACGATGACCACCAGCGACAGCACACAGCCAACGCCGCCGCTCACCACCGCGAACACCGGATTGGTCCAGGTTGATACCAGTCCCGACTCCACCGCTCCAAGCTGACCCGAAGCGCCAATGGAGACCGAGTACACCGAGTTCACCCGGCCCCGCAGCTCGTCGGGCGTGGAGAGCTGAATGATGCTCTGCCGCATCACCACGCTCACCTGGTCGGACGCGCCGGTGATGCCGTACAGCAGCAGCGACAGCGGGAACCAGGACGAGAGCCCGAAGGCCACCGTGGCCAGGCCGAACACCGCGACGGTCAACACCATGGTGCGGCCGGTGGCCACGATTGGCGGCAGCGCCGTCAGCACCGCCGAGGCGGCGAATGCGCCCACGCCGCGGGCCGAGTTCAGCAGGCCGTAGCCCTGGGCGCCGACCCCCAAGATGTCGTTCGCGTATATCGGCAGCAACGCTTCGGCGCTGGCGAAGATCACCGCGAACAGGTCGAGCGCGATGGCGCCCAGCACCGCCGGTGAGTTCCAGACGTAGGCCAGCCCCTCCTTCACCATGACGAGACTGATGCCACCGCTTCGGCGTGGGCTCTGCTCCCGCAGCACGATGCCTGCGAGCAGGATCAGGCCGGTTACCGCGAGCAGCACGTGCGCGAGATAGGCCGGGGCAACCCCTAACGCATAGATCACGAAACCGGCGGCGCTTGGCCCCAGAATGCGAGCGAATTGCTGGATGGTGGTGCCCACGGTGACTGAACGCTGGAACCACGGGCGGGGCACCACCTGCGGCAGCAGGCTCTGGCGCGCTGGTCCCTCGAACGCGCCCGCCATACCGAGCACCGCCGACGTGACGTAGATCAAGGTCAGGGTGTCGGCTTCGGCCTGCGTCGACCACCACAACAGCAGCGAGATGAGGATGGGCGGAATCTGCGAGAGGCCCAAGACCCAGCGGCGGTCACGGGTGTCGGCCACGGCCCCGCCGACAAAGCTGAGGATGAAGGCCGGGACGAAGCGGATGACGCCAACGGCCGCCAGCGGCAACGCCGAGCCCGTAATCTCGTACACCTGCCAAGTGATGGTGGCCGTCTGCACCGACATCGCGATGGTCTGCACCACCCGGTTGGCGATATAGAAACCGAACGGCCGATCCCGCAGCAGCATAGCTAGCGTGGCAGGCGTCGCCTCCGCAGGCTCGCTCATACCCGGTCGCCGGTGCGCGGGCCATGCCCGGTGCGGGGCAGGCTCAGCATCAGCGGCACCGCGACCAACGAACAGACGGCCAGCAACACAAAGGTCTCGCGGTAGCCGCCGAACTGGTCGGCCAAGAAGCCCTGCACCATGGGGCCCAACACGCCGCCGATGGTGGCGAGGAACTGGAGCATACCCTGAATCTTGCCCATAGACTGCACGCCAAAGTAGTCGGCGATGACCACGCCCCGCAACGGCACCGGGATGCCGAAGCCGATGCCGAACAGCAGCAGGAACGGCGCCAGCAACAGCACGCTGCCCCCGCCAATCAGCGACAACAGCAAGATGCCGACGCCCTGCACGCCGAAGCAGAAGGCCATCAGGTCACGCTTGTCGACGCGGTCGCCCCACTGCGCCAGACCGAACCGCATGATGGCGTAGGTGGCGGGCAGCGCACTGCCGACGAAGGTCGCGAGCGGCGGGTCGACCCCCTCGCGGGTGAGCGAGGGGATGATGAGCTGGGTGATGGGCGCCGCGGCGAAGTTGGTGAGCGCCAGCACCAGGCCCAGCCGCCAAAAGCTGCCGTTGCGGAAGGCCTGACCGGTGGTCATGCTGGCGCCACGGGCGCGGGCAGCCTGCTGCGCCACACTCAACGTCGGCTTACCGTCAGCGCCCCGCGCGCCTTCCGGCAGGTCGCCGTCGGGCAGCATCCCATACTTCTCGGGCGACTCGCGCACCACCCACACCAACGGCAGGCTGGCGAAGACCACCAGCACCCATAGCAGGGAAGCGTT
>CAXNDA010000170.1:0-3889 GCA_964200875.1 Chloroflexota bacterium
TTTCCCAGCCGTGACCGATATGAACGAAGCCATCGCCGGCTACTGGCGGGCCATCGGGATTGACGTGAAGATGGAGCAGGCGGACGCCGCCACCTTCACCGCCAGAAGCCGCGCGCTGGCATACGACTCGCATGCGTTCATTGTGCCGACGTCCATCCGGCAGTGGCTGGGTGTCGGCATCTACAACTCAATGCTGGCCGGCAACCGCGGGGGTGTGCAGCTCCCCGAGATCGACAGCACCTACGGCGAAATCAAAGCGACGCTGGACCAGAAGAAGTACGAAGAGTTGTGGAAGAAGTTGGGTGACGTGACGTATGACCAGTACACGTCGGCGCCGCTGTTCTGGGTGCCGTCTGAGGTCGCCGTCGACCCCGCGCTGATCGCCGGCTACGACTTCCCCGGCTCTATCAGCAGCACCTACACCCACGTGGAGTACATCACCCTCGCTAGGTAGCCATCGGCAGTCGTATGTGGCGAGAGGGCCGGAGCACATGCTCCGGCCCTCTCGATTCTCGGTCACTGGCAACCAGGCTGGCCTCTGTTTGCTGAGCCCGTCGAAGCGACCAGAGGCCAGCCGGTGGGTGAGGTAACCCAGCGTTGCTCACATCCCCTGCCTGATGCCTTCGACGGCGCTCAGGCAACAGGCGCGCGAGCCGGGCACTCACGACCCCGGCGGCCGCTGTTTGCTGAGCCCGTCGAAGCGACCAGCGGCCAGCCGGTCGGTGAGGCATCCCGGCGTTGCTTGCGACCCCCACCTGATGCCTTCGACGCCGCTCAGGCAACAGGCGCGCTAGCCGGGCACTCGCTACGCCTTGGCGGGCTCCTCCATGAATCGAGAGCGGAGGGCGGCGGTACCCTCCAGCCAGTCTGCGCCGTTGGGCAGAATCGTCCAGCCGGTGCGCACCCGGTACACCTCAGGGTGATCGACGCCGAGCGGCAGCACGCCCCGGTCGCGGAATGCCTCGGCTGCCTGAATCAAGCGACGGCGGGTGCGGATGATCATCCAGTCGGTGGTGCCCAGATGCTCGCGGTGGCGGGTGTACACGGCCCCCATGCTGGCGGTCACCGCTTGGTCTTGCAAGAAGATCGTCGGAATGCCGGTGTAGCTATCGGTCTTCTGCATATCGCGGTCAATCAGGTAGTCGTTGGAGGCGTCGGCTCCCAGCCGCCAGCGGCCCAGCCAATCGCTGGTATGTGGCTGCGGGCCGTGGCCGGTTTTGGCGGCGGCCCGGTCGATCTGCGCCTGCCGCATCGGCGACCGGAAGGCGGCGTCGCCGCGCACGTTTCCCGCAGTGCGCACGTTGAGCGTCCATGCCATGGTGTTCTCGTCGTCGATGGGCACCCAGGCCCGCACCATGATCTGCGCGCCCAGCACGCCACTGGGAATCATGGTGTAGAAGGGGAACAAGAAGCAGGCCAGCCGCCAGTACGAGCTGTCGGCTTCGGCGGGCACCTGCGCGCCGTACAGCGTACCGAAGTCGGTGTCGGTCACCACGAACTTCGGCGCCAGGTGGACGCGCCGGTAGTAGTCGTGCGTGCCGGGCTGCAGCCACTCCAGCTTCACCGCACCATCATGCAGGAAGTTGCTGTGCACGGTATCGATGTCGCCCTCAAGCGCCTGCATGTAGTTGCACTCGCGCAGCGCGAGGTTCGCTATGCCCGGGTACTCGGCGATGGGCAGCAGGTTCGCTTCGAGGTCGGGCAGCGGCGGCGGCGTGCTGCGTGGGCCCAAGTAGGCCCACACCACGCCGTTGCGTTCAGCGCAGTGGTAGGCCACCGCCTTGATCTTGTGCTTGAAGTTGCTCTCGGACGGCTCGTTGGGCATATCGGCGCAGGTGCCCTCGGTGTCGAACTTCCAGCCGTGGTACACACAGCGGAGGCCGTCCTCCTCGTTGCGGCCGAAGAACATCGACGCGCCGCGATGGGGGCAGGCGTTCTGCATCAGCCCCACCGCGCCGGACGTCGTGCGGAAGGCGATCAGGTTCTCGCTGAGCAGCCGGATACGGAGCGGCGCGCCGTCCGGCTCCGGCAATTCGTCACTGAGGAATGCGGGAATCCAGAACTCCCGCATAAGTGTCCCCATGGCTGTACCGGGCCCCACCCGGCAGAGTGTGTCGTTGTCCTTTGGGCTCAGCATGTCAACGCCTCCTGTTTTGGTGGCCTACGCAACGGTTACGAGAGCGTCGAGAACCTGGCGGGTAACAGCACCTTGGCCCCGCTGCCAATCGCCGGCACTGCAAACTTCGGTGGCCATTCGGTCGCCTGCCGCAGTTTTCCCATCAGCTCGTCGCGGTGTTCCCAATCCTTGAAGGGGGCCAGCAAGTACACACGGTTCGTCACGGTACCCACCTCGACGGTCCAGCAGCCGACCACGGGGTACATTGCCTCTCGTTGGGGCAACGCCGCCTCGATCGCCTTCAGGCCCTCACCGACTGCACCGACGGGGAAGTCGAACCAGCTCAACTCCCAGACGCGGCCCAGCTTCTGTGGCTCGAGCGGGCGCATGAACGGCGCCGGCAGCAGAATCTCCACCTGCTGCTTCGCGAATAGTTCGGCAATGCCGGGCGGCCAGCGTCCACTGTCGTCCTTGTTGGCGGCCTCGCGAGCTTCGGCGCGGTTCTGGTAGCCATCGTACGGCCAGATGTGCACTACCTGCGTGCTGTCCTCGCCGATCTCGGTGTGGAAGAAGCCTCCAAGCTTGGAGTACTTCAGGCGGACGTCGATGTTATTGCCGAAGCGGCGCTCCAGCTCGCGTACGCCGCCGGTGCCCCGAGCGATGGTGTACGTGCGCAGTTCGTGAATCATGGCAGCTCCTGATGCGGATGGTGGGGTTAGGCGCGGACGGCCGTGAAGGCAGGCATGACTTCTGCGGCGAACAGACCCAGCGATGCTTGGACCCGGTCGAGCGGGAGCCCGCCGAACGCGAACACGCCCAGGAAGTAGTTCACGCCCGTTTCGTCGATCATGGCCTGGATGCTCCCCCGCACCGTCTCCGGCGAACCCACCAGGGCGGTGCCGTTCGCCATGCGCGCCTCCAACGACAGTCCATCACGCGGGCGGTCGCTGAACCGGCCCGAGAGGTAGCTGATGTGGTTGCCCCACTGCTCGAATGCGGTACGTGCCTCGTCCACCGCCTGCTGGTCGGTGGCGGCTACGTAGACGTGCCGGGTGTTGGCCAGCTTGGGCGGGCCCCCGTGGCCGTTCATCCGGCCGGTATCGGCAGCGTGGGCCGCGTACTCGGCCCTGAGCCGGTCGAAGTGGGCCTTGGCCAAAGCGTTCGGGGCGAAGTTGTGCGACGTGTGAAAGCCGTGAGCCCCAATGAAGGGCGTGGACTCAATGTTGCTGCTGGGGTACCAGAACTCAGGGTAAGGCGTTTGATAGGGCTTGTCGTACAGCTCCAAACCGTCGTAGCTGAAGTGCTCGCCTTGGTAGTTGAGGATGCTGCTCTGGAAGGCCAACAGCAGGATCTCCATGACCTCCCGGGCTATCGACCGCGCCTGGTCGGCGCTCTCGATACCGTAGTACTTGCCCTCAATCGGTGATGCGCCACGGCCGATGCCGACCTCCAGCCGGCCCCGACTCAGGTGGTCCAGCAGGCAGATCTCGTGGTACAGCCGCAACGGGTTGAACCACGGCAGGCAGTAGGTGGTGGGCACCAGCCGCAGGCGGGAAGTACGGGCTGCCGCCGCCGCCAGCACTACCGACGGCGCGCCGTTGAGGGAGAGTGGTGTGCCTTCATGCTGCGCCAGGTGGTAGGCGTGGAACCCGAGCGCCTCGGCATGCTCAAGCATCTGAAGGCGGTCCTCCAGCGTTTCGCCCAAGGGGCGGCCGTCGTGCTCCAGCCAATCGAAGAGTGCGAACTGCATGCGCTTACGCTCCGGCCCTGGCG
>CAXNDA010000171.1:0-3867 GCA_964200875.1 Chloroflexota bacterium
CGCTACGGGTAGGTGGGTTGCGCGGGCGGCCTAGGCCTTGTCGAGCTTCTCGAAGGTCTCTTTAGCGATGCCGATGGCGTTGACGGCCGTGGGCCAGCCTGCGTAGAAGGCGATGTGGGTCATCATGGCGACGATCTCCTCCTTGGTGAGCCCGTTGGCGAGGCCGCGCTGGACGTGGCCGGGGATCTGGCCGGAGCGGTAGAGGGCGGTGAGCACCGAGAGGGTGATGAGGCTGCGGTCGCGCTTGGAGAGGCCGGGGGACTCCCAGACCTCGCCGAAGAGGACGCGCTGGGTGAGGTCGGCCATGTAGGGGGCGACGTCGGCGGTGGCGTTGGTGGAGGACTGGGGCACCTGGTACTGCGAGGTCATGGGACGGCTCCTTGGGGTGGTGATTGGCGAGCCACGCCGGCGTGACCCGCACGCGACAGGCTAGATGCTGCGGGGTTAGGCGTCAACGTGTGCGGGGGTTTGCGCATGTTTTAGGGCCAAAGGGCGGGTTCTCGTGCCTGGGGGAGGAGTTCGTTTCGCAAAAAGCCATTACATGTTTCGAGAGGGGGTCGGTTCGCCCGATCGGCGGGGCCGAGCGGGGTGGTGCGTGGGATCAGGATACGAGTTGGACGGAGTGGTAGGCGAATGCGGATGGCACAGGGGGATGGGGAGGCGCGCTGGCTTTGTGGTGGGGGTTGGTGGTGAGGGCTGGGGTGCGCGGCACCCTCTCTATAATCTCTCCCTCCGAGGGCGAGATGGGTTCGCCGGCGTGGTACTGTGCCCGCGAGCGGGGGTATGGTCAGCGCGCTGACTGGTGACCTCGACCGTCCATGGAGACCATGCCGAGCCGTTTCGGCAGCCGCCGACGCTCGGAGGTCGGAGCGATAGCGAGCGGCGCGAGTCGGAGCCCATGGGCCTCGGGCACCCTCCCCCAGCGTTAATCCGCCCGAGGGGGCGGTAGTGGCTTACCCTTACGAAAACTTAGACGCTTGTCGAAGCCGTGCTGAAGCAGCTTGTCGGTATCGGCAATATCCGAGGGCTCGTCGTGGCTGGTCAGCGTGTTGGCGAGGTATCGCTCGATCTCTTGGTAAGCAGTCTGCGCATCGACGACCCGATAGAATTCGAGCGGCCTGAGGAATGCATTCGTGGTCAACCAACGGCGGTAGGTTCGGCGGCGCCCCTCGTTTGGCTCCTCCTGCCAAAAGACGTGGAACAGGGGGACACCGAGCGCCAAGAAAGGCGCGTCGTTCGGTGGCGGCGGCGTTTCGAGAAAGAGGAGTTCAGGCTCTCGGTGCTTGTACCAACGGTGGCGACGTTGCCTTTCGAGGTACCGGGCAACTGGGTCCCAAGAGGTAACCTCTGGAAATGTCTGCAAGAACTGCTGCGAGCCATCGGCGTTCGTGGCAAGGACATAGGGGTAGAACCGACCACAGAAGCCGATTAGCGCCATGAGCATGCGAGCGCCCTCGGTCCACTGCCAGGAGGGTGCCTTGACCTCAGGGCACCCCAGCTCGACGGCCAAGGCGCTGGTCAGCTCGACGATGGTTTCGACACGGCGGTACTGTGTATCGTCGTCGGCCCAAGACGAAGCCACGCTGTCGTAGTAGTCGAAGAATGCTGAGTAGATCCTCAACGTTCTGCCTTTCTATGCCGGCCCCTCTTACCGCGGTTGGTCCTCACGAATCATCGCAGCCCCGCGTTCCGCGATCATCACCGTGGGCGAGTTGGTGTTGCCGGAGGTGATGGTGGGCATGATCGAGGCGTCGATGACGCGCAGGCCAGCGATGCCGTGGACCCGCAGGCGGGCGTCGACGACGGCGGCGGGGTCGCTGCCCATCTTGCAGGTGCCCACGGGGTGGAAGATGGTGGTGCCGATGTCGCCGGCGGCGCGGGCCAGGTCTTCGTCGGTCTGGTAGCCGGGGCCGGGCAAGTACTCCTGCGGCGAGAAGCGGGCGAGTGCCGGGGCCTGGAGGATGCGGCGGGTGAGGCGCAGAGCGTCGGCGGCGACGCGGCGATCGGTGTCGGTGGTCAGGTAGTTGGGGGCGATGCCCGGGGCTTGGCGGGCGTCCGCGTGCTTGATGCGGACGCTGCCGCGGGACTCGGGCCGCAGGTTGCACACCGAGGCGGTGAAGGCGGGGAAGCGGTGCAGCGGCGCGCCGAAGCGGTCGAGCGACAGCGGCTGGATGTGGTACTCGAGGTTGGGGCGCGGCTGCGCCGGGTCGGAGCGGGTGAAGGCGCCGAGCTGCGAGGGGGCCATGGTGAGCGGGCCGGTGCGGTGCAGCAGGTACTGCAGCCCCATCTCCAGCTTGCCGGTGGGCGCATGGAACCACTCGTTGAGGGTGCGGACGCCCGACACCTGGTAGATCATGCGCAGTTGCAGGTGATCCTGCAGGTTCTCGCCCACGCCCGGCAGGTGGTGCAGCACCGGCACGCCCCGCTCGCGCAATAGCGACGCCGGCCCGATGCCCGACACCTGGAGGATCTGAGGCGAACCGATGGCGCCGGCGGCGAGGACCGTCTCGAGGCTGCTCTCGGCCAGCAGCGTGTCGTCGCCCTGGTAGAACTCCACGCCGGTCACACGCGTGCCGTCGAGCACCAGGCGCTTCACCGGCGCGTTGGTGATGACCCGCAGGTTGGGTCGCTTCATCGCGGGGCGCAGGAAGGCCTTGGTGGCGCTCCACCGCACGCCGCGCCGTTGGTTCACCTCGAAGAAACCGCAGCCCTCGTTGTCGCCGCGGTTGAAGTCCTCGGTGTTGGGAATGCCGGTCTGGGCGGCCGCCTCGCGGAAGGCGTCGAGCAGGTCCCACCGCAGGCGCTGCCGCTCCACCCGCCACTCACCGCCGCTGCCGTGGGAGGCATCGGCCCCGCCGTGATAGTCCTCGCTGCGCTTGAAGATGGGCAGCACGTCGTCCCAGCCCCAGCCGGGATTGCTGGCGTCGCGCCAGGCGTCGTAATCCTGCCGCTGGCCCCGCAAGTACAGCATGGCGTTGATGGAGGAGCATCCGCCGAGCACCCGGCCGCGGGCGTAGCCGATGCTGCGGCCGTTGAGGCCCGGCTCGTGTTCGGTGGCGTAGCACCAGTCGGTGCGGGGGTTGCCAATGCAGTAGAGGTAGCCGACGGGAATGTGAATCCACAGCCAGTCATCATTGCCGCCGGCCTCCAGCAGCAGCACGCGGACGGCAGGGTCGGCACTGAGGCGGTTGGCCAGCACGCAGCCGGCGGTTCCGGCGCCCACGATGATGTAGTCGTAGACGCCGGCAGCGGGCGCGGGCTGGCCAGCGGGCACTAGCGGGCCGCCTTGATGCGGTCCAGGTGCGTCCAAGTGCCGGTGATGTTGCCGGGGAAGCTGAAGCCGGCCACCACTTTGGGATTCACCACCACCTCGGTGGGCAGCCAGAACAGCGGGATGTTCATGTAGCCGTTGTAGAGCAGGTCGCCCAGCTCGCGCCACAGCGGCTGCCGCTTCTCCTGCTCCACCTCGCTGCGCACCCGCTGGAACAGCGCGTCGGTGGCGTGGCTCTCGGCGCCGAACCGCGGCGGGATCGACGAGTTGTACACCTGCACGCCGACGAAGACGTCGGAGTTGCTGGTGGCCAGCGATATGTGGTTATCGAACTTGAGGTCGCGGTCGGTGGCGATGCGCTGGGCCGGGTCCATGGACAGAATGTTGACCTTCACGCCCGCCTGACGCCAGAAGCCGGCGATGGCCTCCTGCATGTCCTCGGCGCTGGAGACGGTGGAACTGGTGGACAGTACGACGTTCGCCTCGAAGGGGCGGGCGCTGCTGTAGCCGGCCTCGGTAAGCAGGGCCTGCGCGGCGCGGGTGTCGAAGCCGTAGGCGTCCTTGTACTCGCGCTCCCAGCCCGCATTCCAGCCCTC
>CAXNDA010000172.1:0-3864 GCA_964200875.1 Chloroflexota bacterium
CGGTAAGGGTTGGTATGAAGCCCACCAGGACAATGGCGAGCAGCGGGCGGTTGGTCCGCAGGTATCGGATTGCACTGGCGTAGCTCTGCAGCATCGGCTCGTGGTGCGTGACGGCGGCCGGTGGCGGCGCAGCGATTCGTCCCGCGCAGATCATCACCAACCCCGCCAGGATGACCTCTATCCAGAGGATAACACTTGCACCAAACCCCGCGAGCAGCAGGCCGGCGAATGCGGGGGCGACCATCCGAGTCAACTGGAAACCAGCCGACTGCAGTGCGACGGCGTTGCTCAGCCGGTCCGCAGGCACCAGTGAGGGAAGCAGCGCTTGTCTAACCGGTTGGCTGAAGGCCCACACGCCGCCCGATACTCCCGCGAACAGGTAGAGGTGCACCAGGGTCAGCGCTCCGGCGGTACTCGCCGCCAACAGCAGGACGACCGCTGCAAGCAGCACCGCCTGGCACGCCCCCATCAGCGGGGGCCGGTGCCAGCGGTCGGCGGCCAGACCACCCAGTGGCCCGAGCACCAGCGTGGGGATTGCCCGCGCCAAGCTCAGGCCGCTCAGCGCCAGCGGGTTGCCGGTCAGATCGTAGGCCAGCCAGCCCAGCAGCACCTGCTCCATCCACTGATTGGTGGAGGCGCCGCAGATGGTGAGCCACAGCAGCCGGTAGTTGCGGTAGGCGAAGGAGGCGAGGGTGCGGGACGGCTGAATCGGCATCAGGCGGCTAACCTAACGCGCCCTCTGCAGGTGGGGGGGGCACATCAGTACTGCTCGACCTGAATCAGCGTGTCCACTACCTCGGCGTCTAGCCGCGCCTCCTCGATCGAGCGGATGGCTTTGGCGATGACTTCTTCGGCGTGGCGGGCGTCGTTGCTGACGTAGCTTAGGCCGAGTTCGGCGAAGCTCCAGGCGTCCTGCCCGCCGACTTCAGCGATGGCGACGGCGAACTGGTTGCGGGTGCGCTGTATCACCGAGCGGATGATCTGGCGCTTGTCCTTCAGCGAGCCGTTCTGGGGCATGCGCAGCGCTATGCGGCCGATGCCGACGTACATGGGGGAGGGGGTGGTAGGGGGCATCGGATTCACGTGGCGGCGTGGGGTATGCACCCCCAGCGGTGGGTGTAGGGTAGACCCCGGGGGGGCGGGGGATGCTTCGTGCCTCAGCATGACAGTTCGCGGTCTCCTGTACCAGTCCCCCTACTGTCATGCTGACGTAAGGAAGCATCCCCCGAACCCCTCGCCGTCGCTGTGTCCGTGGGTGGGGTGCTCCCGGAACGCAACGTGGGGCGTGCAGTCACGCCCCACGTTCAGAAGTCCGTTCGATGGATCTACTTGCCGACGCCCAGCACCTTCTCCAGCACGGGGCCGGTGTCGACCAGGTTCTTGCGCAGGCCCAGCTTGTCGCGATCGAGGCCGAAGGCGAGCCCGACCATCTGCGGCAGGTGCAGGACTGGGAGCGCGAGGTGCTCCTTGACCACGCCGGCCGCCTCCACCTGACCGCCATCGAGGTTGAGGTGACAGAGGGGACAGGGAGTGACCATGCAGTCGGCGCCCTTCTCCGTCGCCTCCGACACGTGAGTGCCGGTCATGGTGAGGGAGTTGGTGCGGTTCATGGTGAGGATGGGGAAGCCGCAGCACTTGGTGGCGCCCTGATACTCCACGGGCTCGGCGCCCAGAATCTCGATCAGGTCTTCCAGGTAGTGCTTGCGTTCCGGCTTTACGTCGTAGCCCAGCACCCAGCTTGGCCGCACGATGTAGCAGCCGTAGAAGGGCGCGGCCTTGAGGTCGCCCAAGGGTTTGGTCACCAGGCTCTTCAGTTTCTCGGGCCCCACATCCTCCATCAGCACCCACAGCAGGTGCTTCACTTCGGTGGTGCCGTTGTACTGCAGGCCTTCGGGCGCCAGATGCTTGTTTACGCGGGCCCGATACTCCGGGTCCTTCTTCAGCCGGGCGTTGGCTTGGCTGAACACGCCGTGGCAGGTGGAGCAGATGTTCATGAGGGGCAGGCCCTCTTTTTCGGCCATCGCCAGCGTGCGGGCGTTCAGGGTGTCGGCAAGCTCGGGGTTGCGTTCGCTGAGGACGCCGGCGCCGGTGCAGGCCGCGCCGGTCAACTCCACCAGTTCCAGGCCTACAGCCGCTGCCACCGCAAGGGTAGAGTCATAGAGTTCCGGCGCGCCTCCCTTGGCTACGCAACCGGGGTAGAAGGCGTACTTCACGAATGCTTACCCTCCAGTTCCTCGAATATCCGCGTGACGTGTTCTGCGCCTGGGCGCTTGTGGTGGAAGGGGCCAGTCTTGGGCATTTTGCCCTTGAGAATGGTCCGCACACCCACCGGCACCAGCTTCAGCTTGTCGCTGAACTTGCCGTAGGAGTCCATGGCCAGCTTGGCCTCGTCGAGCCAGCCGCTCTCCTTCACGCTGTGGGCCAAGCTTTCGCTGTGCCGCACGCCGTTGTGGTCCTTCAGACCGGCGGCCTCGGCCTCGCGCCGCAGCTCCAGAATCCAGTCCATGGGCGCCACGCCCTTGGGGCACACTTCGACGCACTGGAAGCAGTGGGTGCAGTCCCACATGCCGCCCGGCTGCGTGTACAGCTCCAGGCGTTCCTGCTTGTGGCCGTCCCGGGGGTCGGCGGCGAAGCGGTAAGCCTTGGCCAGCGCGGCCGGGCCCATGAACCCGGGGTCCACTTCCATCACGGTGCAGTCCGACACGCATGCGCCGCACAGAATGCACTGCACGGTGTTGATCAAGTTCTGCATGTGCTCGTCGGCCACGATGTACTCGCGCTCGGGCTTGGGGCCCTCGGGCTGAATCCATGGCGTGACGGACTTCACCTTATTCCAGAACACCTCAAGGTCCACCACCAGATCCTTCAGGACCGGCATGTTGCCCATCGGCTCCACCGTGATCTGCTCGCCGTTGGGCGCCACCCGGCTCATCGGCGTGTTGCAGACCAGGGTGGCCTTGCCGTTGACGCGCATGGCGCACGACCCGCAGATGGCGCTGCGGCAGGAACAGCGGACCGACAGCGTCTCGTCGACGTTCTCGCGGATATCGATCAGCGCGTCCAGCACCATCGCGTTCTCGGCCAGCTGGACGGTGTATTCGTCGTAATGATGGTCACGGTCGCCATCGGGATCGAAGCGGGCTACCCGCACCTTCGCTTCCATAATGGATGCTTCCTCTCTCCTTGGTGTTAGTAGGTCCGCTTCTGCGGCTGCCACTTGGTAATGGTGACTTCCAGCGCATCGAGCCGGGGGCCGCTGTCGGTCTGGAACGCCAGCGTGTGCTTCAACCACTCGGCGTCGTTGCGCTCCGGGTAGTCGGTGCGGAACTGGGCGCCGCGGCTCTCCTTGCGGTAGAGTGCGCTCTCGGTGATGACTTCGGCCACGTCCAGCATGTTCTCCAGCTCCAGCGCCGAGAGCAGGTTGGTGTTGAACACCTTGCCCTTGTTCTGCAGGCCGATGCCCTCATAGCGCTGCTTCAGTTCCTTCACCTTGGCCACGGCCGTCTTCAGGCCTGCCTCGTCGCGGAACACCGCCACGTGTTGGTTCATGGTGTCGCCCAACTCCATGCGGAGCTTGCCCACCATGTCGCTGGCCTGCGGGCGTTCCAGCAGCGCCGTGATCTTCTTGCGGTCGATTTCGGCCCGGCTCTCGCCAACGTTGGCGTGCTTCTGGGTCATGGCGTACTCGGCGGCGTGCAGGCCCGACCGGCGGCCGAACACCACCAGCTCCAGCAGCGAGTTCGCGCCGAGACGGTTACCGCCGTGAATGCTGATGCACGAGGTCTCGCCGATAGCGTACAGGCCCGGCACGCTTTGGCCAGCGCTCTCGCCCCACTTCACCTGACCGTTGAAGTTGGCCTTGAT